>JAJZTO010000086.1 GCA_021848865.1 Myxococcales bacterium | reverse complement strand
CCGATCTCGAAGGAGACCGGGTTGTGGCTGGAGATCACCACCCTGCTCATCCCCGGGCGGAACGACTCGGAGGAGGAGGTGGCGAGGCTCTCCGCCTGGGTGGCCGAGCGGCTCGGCCCCGACGTGCCGCTGCACTTCTCCGCCTTCCACCCCGCCTACCAGCTGCTGGACGTGCCGGCCACGCCGAGGGCCACGCTCTCCCGGGCCCGCCGGCAGGCGCTGGCGGCGGGGCTGCGCCACGTCTACACCGGCAACGTCCACGACCCCGAGGGCGACGCCACCCGCTGCCCCGGCTGCGGCGAGGTGGTGGTGGCGCGCGACTGGTACGAGATCCTCGACTGGCGCCTCGGCCCGGGCGGCCGCTGCCTGGCCTGCGGCGCCACGGTCCCCGGCCGCTTCGACGACGCCCCCGGCGACTTCGGGCGGCGCCGGGTCCCGGTCCGGATCGGCGGGCGGGGCGCGGCGGCCTAGCCGAAGTCCTTCTCCTCCAGCCGGCCGGCGGCGCGGGCGTCCTCCTCGCGGGGACGGCGCCGGGCCGCGCCGCCGTGACGCGCCGCGCCGAGACGCCGCGCCGCGGCAAGGGGAAGCGCTTGCCTCGACGCGCGTGCCTTGTCAGGATGCCCGCTCCCCAAACGGGAGGGTCGCGGGCGGACGGCGGGCGGGCCAGCCGGCCCGCCGCAGTGCGAGGCCCGTCCTCCCGCCGGGCCACCGGACCCCGCGCCGTCCGGATCTCTTGGAAGCGCCCTGCACGCCAGAGGAACTGCCCATGTCGAAGAAGGCGATCCTGCCGACCTTGCAGAACCCCCTCGACGTCGAGGAGGAGGTCGCGTTCACCATCCCCGGCGAGATCTCCCGCGCCACCGGTCCGTACGAGGAGGTGATGAAGGAGGGGCACGACCTCGTCCAGCGCCCGGTGCGCTCCATCCCCATCGACCAGATCGAGAAGCAGCACGCCAAGAAGCGGATGACGGTCTGGGAGCGGATGCGGGTGCTCTCCGACAAGGAGCCGATCGTCCTCTACCAGAACTGGGGCAAGAACCTGGACGGCGCCTCGCTGGTGACGGCGGTGCTGAACGTCGGCGGGCGCGACGTGGCCTGCTACGGCCACGACTTCACCGTCCGCGCCGGGTCGATGGACGCCACCAACGGCAACAAGCTGGCGCGCCTCTTCCGGCTGGCCGGCGAGAAGGGCATCCCGCTCATCGGCATGAACGACAGCGCCGGCGCCTTCGTGCCGGCCGGGGTGGGCGGGCTCGACGGCTACGCCGAGGCCTTCACCGCGCTGCGGAAGATCAGCGGCGTGGTGCCCTCCATCATGTGCATGTTCGGCTTCAACGCCGGCGGCGGCTCCTACCTGCCGCGCCAGGGCAGCTTCGTGATCCAGCCGGCCGACACCTTCTTCGGCCTCACCGGCCCGGGCGTGGTGAAGTCGGTGCTGGGCGAGGACATCACCCCGGAGGAGCTGGGCGGCCCCAAGGTCCACGGCGCCTCGGGCGTGGCCGACCTCACCGTGGCCGACGAGCTGGCGGCGCTGCGCCAGGCGGTGCGGCTGCTCGCCTACCTGCCGGACAACAACGCGGTGGCGCCGCCCTTCGAGGAGACCAGCGATCCCCTCGACCGCAAGACCTGGGAGATCAACACGCTCCTGAAGAAGGCCTTCAACTCGCCGACCGGGTTCAACACCCCCTTCGACGTGTCGATCATCATCCAGGCGGTGTGCGACTACGGCGACTACTTCGAGATGCAGCCGGAGCGCGCCAAGGAGGTGGTCACCGCCTTCGGCCGGGTGGGCGGCCACGTGGTCGGCTTCGTGGCCAACAACAGCGCCGTGGCCTCGGGGCAGATCGACTGCGACTCGGCGGTGAAGATCGCCAGGTTCGTCCGCTTCTGCAACATCTACAACATCCCCATCATCTTCATGGAGGACACCACCGGCTTCCTCCCCGGCCGCGAGCAGGAGGCGCGCGGCATCGTGCAGGCGGGCCGCTCCATGCTCGACGCCATCGTGGACGTGCGCACCCCGCGCATCCTGCTGATCCTGCGCAACGCCTTCGGCGGCGCCTACGCCTCCTACAACAACTACCCCACCGGCGCCGACCTGGTGCTGGCGCTCCCCACCACCCGCCTGGCGGTGATGGGGCCGGCCGGCAAGGAGTTCATCTACAAGGACGAGCTGCGCAAGGCCCGCGCCGCCGCCGCCGAGCTGGTGAAGAAGGGCACCCAGGAGCGCACCGCCGCCGGCATGGAGGGCGCCGCCGCCAAGAAGGAGGCGGAGAAGGAGGCGGCGGAGTGGCTCAAGGGGCAGGAGGCGGCCCTGAACCGGCGCTACGAGAAGGAGCTGATGAACCCGAAGGAGGGCCTGGCCCTCGGCTCCATCTCCTCGCTGGTGATGCCCACCGACCTGCGCGAGGTGCTGGGCAAGAACCTCCACTTCCTGCTGCGCCACTACAAGCCGGGGCCGATGACCGGCCCGCAGCGCGAGTTCCACTGAGCCCTTGCGGAACGCCGGCCCCCACCATCCCGACGGGAGAACGAGACCGATGGCCTCCACCCTGGACTGGTACAAGAACAACCCGCTCACCCACCGCGACCGGCGGCTCGGGAGCTCCTCCTCGGCCTGGGTGCGCTCCTTCGCCTGCGAGGACCTGAAGCCGCTCATCGTCTGCCGCGGCCCCATCCGCAAGGAGGCCATGGACGTCTTCGAGGAGATGGGGATCGGCCACTACGGGATCCTCCTCTCGGAGAAGGACTCCATCGTCTACCCCAACGCCCTCGCCCCCGAGCTGCGCCAGCTCACCGACACCGGCCGGGTCCACCGCGTCCCCGACTACAGCGGCGCCACCAAGGAGGAGCGGGTCGAGCGGATGCAGCAGATCGTCCAGATCGCCCGGGACAACGGCTACGACTCGGTCTTCGCCGGCTACGGCTTCATGGCCGAGGACGAGGAGTTCGTGGCCACCGTCGAGAAGGCCGGCCTGAAGTTCATCGGCCCCAACTCGGGCACCCAGGCGCGGGCCGGCAAGAAGGACGAGGCCAAGCGCACCGCGCTGGAGGTGAAGGTCAGCGTCACCCCGGGCATCAACGACGTCACCGCCCGCACCCTGGTGGCCAAGCACAAGACCCGCAAGCAGCTGCTGGCGCTGGTCGAGGCCGAGGGGCTGGCCTGCGATCCGAAGGTGCTGGCCGACGAGAAGCTGCCGCTGGAGCAGCTCGCCGACCACCTGCTGATGGCCTCCTACGCCAGGGGGATCGACCTCTACTCCATCGACGAGCTGGGGGCGCAGGTGCAGAAGGAGGTGGCCGCGATGTTCCGCGACCACCCGGCCAGCCGGGTGCGGCTCAAGGCCATCGGCGGCGGCGGCGGCAAGGGGCAGCGCATCCTCGGCGCCGGCCTGCTGGGCCTGAAGAAGCCCGACGCCAAGGCGGTCGAGGCGGCGGCGGCCGAGGCCCCGGCGATGGTCCGCGAGGTGCTGAACGAGGTGAAGGCCACCGGCGTCGGCGAGAACAAGAACGTCCTCATCGAGCTGAACATCGAGCAGACCCGCCACAACGAGATCCAGCTGCTCGGCAACGGGAGCTGGTGCGTCTCGCTGGGCGGCCGCGACTGCTCGCTGCAGATGCACGAGCAGAAGCTGCTGGAGATCTCGGTGACGCAGGAGGGGCTGGCCGCGGCCGTCGCCCGGGCCCGCAAGGCGGGGCGCCAGGAGGAGGCGGCCGCCCTCGAGGTGGACCTGGGGATCCTGAAGCGCATGGAGGAGGACGCCGCCCGCTTCGGGCAGGCGGTGGGGCTCGACTCGGCCTCGACCTTCGAGTGCATCGTCGACCGGGACCGCTACTACTTCATGGAGGTGAACACCCGGATCCAGGTGGAGCACCGGGTCACCGAGCTCTGCTACTCGCTGAAGTTCACCAACCCCGACGACCCGGACGACGCCTTCGTGGTCGAGTCCCTGGTCGAGGCCATGGCGCTGCTGGCGCGCCACAAGGCGCGGCTGCCCCGGCCGACCCGGGTCCCGCGCTTCGGCGCCGCCGCCGAGGCCCGGCTCAACGCCACCGACTCGTCGCTCTCCCCGCACGCCGGCGGGCTGATCCGCTTCTGGTCCAAGCCCATCGAGGGGGAGATCCGCGACGACCAGGGCATCAGCATGCCCAACCCCGACACCGGGATGTTCATGCGCTACCGGGTGGCGGGCGCCTACGACTCCAACATCGCCCTGCTGCTCACCCGGGGCGACGACCGGCTCGCCAGCTACCAGCAGCTCTCCCGGGTGCTGGCCCGCACCTCGCTGCGCGGGGTGGGCCTCGCCACCAACCTGGACTTCCACTACGGCCTGGTGAACTGGTTCATCGGCCAGAACGTGATGGCCAAGCCCACCACCCGCTTCGTGGTGCCGTACCTCACGCTGGTGGGGCAGCTCAAGGACGAGGCGAACAAGATCGACACCGCCTTCGCCTTCGCCGAGATGAAGAAGCACTACCTGGCGCAGGTGGCGGCCGAGACCGGCGGCGACCCCGCCGCCGCCAAGGCCATGGCGGCGGTGATCGACCGGAAGGGCACGCTGCTCACCCGGGCCATCGACCGGCTGCTGGAGGAGCCGCACCTGCTCTCCGGCTGGCTCGCGCTCAACCGCAAGAACTACCGGATCGACGGCGGGAAGGTGTTCTGGATCCGGAACCCGCTCGGGGTGCTGAACGACACCTACGAGTACCTGAACATGGCCTACGATCCCCAGGCGCCCGCCGCCGAGGTGATCTGGCAGCACGACCACGAGCTGCTGCAGCGGTCGATCCGCTTCTACGTGGCGCTCCGCAAGACCTTCGGGCTGCGCCGCGAGGAGTTCTACAAGCTCAACGACATCCTCGAGAACGAGGAGCCGCAGGGGGGCTACGACGCCGCCACCTGGGCCCGGATCCGCGCCGCCCACCTGGGCTACGAGGCCGGCAACGAGCTCATCGGCCTGCTCTTCATGCTGGCCGAGCGGGTGAAGTTCTTCGACTTCCGGGTCGAGCCCGACCTGGAGGTGGTGATCCCGGCGCACCTGGCCGATCCGGACCTGCAGGCCCGGATGAAGAAGGTGCTGGTCCCGCCGCCGTCCACCAAGGCCGACGAGCTGGTGGCGCCGTTCGGCGGCATGCTCTACCGGCAGGAGGCGCCCGGGCGCCCGCCCTTCGTCTCCGAGGGCGTCCACTTCGAGAAGGGGCAGCCGCTCTACATCATCGAGGTGATGAAGATGTTCAACACCGTCCGGGCCCCCTTCTCCGGGACCATCGACAAGGTCCTGATGACCGGGCCGGACGGCACGGTGGTGCAGAAGGGCCAGCCGCTCTTCAAGATCACCCCGGACGAGCGGTTCGTCCCGGTGGACCCGCGCGAGGTGGAGCGCGAGCGGCGCGCCCGGACGCTGGAGCACCTCAAGGCGGTGGTGATGTCGCCCTACGAGAAGCTCTACGACGTGGAGCCGCGCGAGCCCGAGGACGAGCGCACCCGCGGGGGCGACTTCATCGCCGCGGTCTGACGCTCAGACCGGCCAGGCGTGGTGCTCGACGCAGGCGTCGGGGAAGGGGCTCGCGGTCGGCTGGAAGATGTCCGGGCCGCGGCTGTGCGTCGCCCGCTCGGCGGCCCGCCGTGCCTGCTCGCTCCGGGTCGCGGCGCGGGCCACCTCCCGGGCGCTGCGGAGGTCGTTGTCGCGGCGGGCTGCGTTCGTCCACATGGTGTCGCTCCTCGTGTCCCATCCCCGGGGAGCGGTGCGCTCCCCCTCGGCGCGGCAACCTGGTCGATTCCCGTCCATAAAGGAAATGCATTCTCGCTATGATATCCATGACCATGGTTCATGGAGGTGGACGTGGAGATCCAGGGACTGCGCACCTTCGTCGAGGTGGCCCGCCGCGAGGGCTTCACCCGCGCCGGCCAGGCGCTGCACCTCACCCAGCCGGCGGTGAGCAAGGCGGTGAAGGCGCTGGAGGAGGAGCTGGGCGCGCCGCTGCTGGTGCGCGACCGGCGCCGGGTCCAGCTCACCGACGCCGGGCGGATGGTGCTGGAGCGGGCCCAGGGCGTGCTCGACGCCCTGCGGGCCATCGAGGAGGAGGTGGCCGGGGTGGCGAAGCTCCGGCGCGGGCGGCTCCGCATCGGCGTGCCGCCCATGGTGGGGGTCACCTTCCTGCCCCCGCTGCTGGCCGAGTTCCACCGGTCCCATCCCGGCATCGTGCTGGAGCTGCGCGAGGAGGGCTCTCGCCGGATCGAGACCCTGGTCCAGGAGCGCGAGCTGGACGTGGGCGGGCTGGTGCTCCCCACCGACGAGCGCACCTTCGACGCGCTGCCCTTCGCCCGCGACGAGCTGCGGGCCGCGCTCCACCCGGCCCACCCGCTGGCCCGGAAGCGGTCGCTGCCGCTGGAGGCGCTGCGGGACACCCCCTTCGTCCTCTACCGGCCCGAGTTCGCCCTCCACGGCCACGTGCTCGACGCCTGCCGGCGGCGCGGCTTCGAGCCCCGGGTGGTGTGCGAGAGCTCGCACTGGGACTTCATCGTCGCCCTGGTGGCGGCCGGCATCGGCGCGGCCTTCCTGCCCGGGACCATCTGCCGGCAGCTGGACCGGCGCCGGGTGCGCGCCCTCCCCCTGGAGGGCCCGCCCATCCCCTGGGACGTGGCGCTCATCTGGCGCCGCGACCGGCACCTCCCGCCCGCCACCCGCGCCTGGATCGAGCTGGCCCGGCGGAGGCTGGTGGAGGGGCGTCCGGCCGCCCGCTGATCAGGGCTCGCGGCGGACCGCCTCCCGCTCGAAGCTCCCCGCCGGCTGCTCGGCGGCGGCCACCAGCCGCGGGTAGGCGGCGCGCAGGTCGGCGGCCATCTCCTCGAGCGGCAGGTCGTCGAAGAGGCCGCGGTCGCGCACGTACTCCATGTGGCGCCGGCTGCGGGCGTCGTAGGGCTGCATCAGGGAGTCGGCGGTCCCGTCGAACTCCAGCGGGAGCACGTCGAAGCGCCGGCACATCTCGATGTTGAAGGCCGGGGTGGCCTTCACCCAGCGGCCGTCGAGGAGCAGCGAGACGTAGCCGTGCCAGAGGAAGAGGTCGCTCCCCATGAGCTTCCGCAGCCGCTCGGTGGCGAGGTGGTTCCTCACGTCGGCGAAGCCGAGCCGCGCCGGGATCCCCTCGGCGCGGCAGCAGGCGGCGAGCAGGATGGCCTTGGGGACGCACCAGGCGGCGCCGGCCTGGAGCGTCCGGCTGGCGGCCAGCCACTCGGCGGAGAGCCGGAAGGCGTAGGGGTCGTAGCGGACGCCGTCCCGCACCGCGTAGTAGAGCCGGACCGCCCGCTCCCGGGCGCCGCCCCCGCCGGCGTGGCGCCGCGTGAACGCGGCGACGGCCGGGTGGTGGAAGTCGAGGGTGGCGGTGGGGGCGAGGCTCGGCGTGGGCGCGTCCATCCCGATCTTCTAGCCGAAAGGCGGCGCCGGCGCACCCCGGCGGCGCCGGGGCGCGGCGGGGCGAGCGCTACCGCGGCTTGTGGGCGTGCGCCTTCGGCAGGAGCACGGCGTCGGGCCGGAGGTGGCACCGGGCGCAGAAGGCGAGCGTCGGCGTCACCAGCCCGGCGGCCGCGGCGCGCGCCTTGTCCTTCATCACCTTGACGTAGTCGCCGCCGTTCCCGTGGCAGGACTCGCACTCCAGCCCCTTCTTCGCGTGGGCGGACGCGGCCCAGGAGTCGTACTGCACCTTGTGGCAGCCCTTGCACCGGGCAGCCCCGAGGCGGGCGTGGGTCCCGGGCTGCTCGATCTGCGGGAGCGAGGCCTCCGCCGGCGCGGCGGCCGCGGGAGCCGCGGCGGGTGCGGGCGCACGGGCGCGGGCGGGCGCGGGAGCAGGCGCGGCTGCGGGAGCGGGGGCGGGCTTGTGTTCGGGAGCGGCAGCGGGAGCGGGTGCGGGTGCGGGAGCGGGAGCGGCCACGGGCGCCGGCGCGGCCTCGGGAGCAGGTGCGGCCGCGGGCGCCTCGCGGGCGGGCGCGGGCACGGCGACGGGTGCGGCGGGCTTCTGCTCGCTGCAGGCGAGCAGGGCGGCGGCGAGGGCGGCGAGGGAGACGGTCCGGCGCATGCGGTCCTCCGGGTCGGGGTTCGGGTGGGGCTACTCGTCCAGCGCCAGCCCCTGCAGCATCTCCTCGCCACTGAGCTTGACCCAGGCGTCGCCGGCGGGGCGCAGGATGGCGTGGACCTTGAGCGGGATGCGGTACGAGCGGGGGTCCAGCTCGTGGTGCAGCGGGAGGTTGAAGTAGAAGAGCCGCGTGGCGGTGCCGAAGCGCAGGCGGCCGAGCGGCGCCCCGTGGAGGTCGTCGGTCGAGAACTCCGGCATCTGCACCCGCGCCAGCTTGTGGCGCCGGCCGATGACCACCGACGAGCAGCCGAAGCGGCTCCGCCGCCCGGAGGCCTCGACCACGCTCTCCTCGGAGCAGTTGCCGAACACCGTGGCCGTCTCCCGCACCCCCGGGGTGTCCTCCAGGTACTCGCCGTAGAAGCCGCTGAGGATCTCCCGGTAGGCGGGGTGCTCCGGCTTCGGGTTGCACTGCACCACGAAGAGCGCGTCGAGCGCCTGCCGGCTGGTGAAGTACATCTGGTTGGCGTGGTCGATGATCCGCCGGATGTTGGAGGAGTAGAGGTCCCGGTAGAGGTAGTCGAGGCAGATCAGGACCATGAAGTTGAAGGCGGCGCGGCTGCGGAAGAGGTAGGTGTGGCGCCCCTGGTACAGGTCCCGGTCCTTGTCGAGGAACTCCTCGCCGTGGAACGGGTGGCCCTTGGCCTCGAGGAAGACGCGCAGCTTGCCGTCGTCCTCCTTCACCGCGATGCAGCAGACGTTCACCGGCTTGGCGCCGGCCTCGTGGGCCGCGCTGTCCCGATCCAGCAGGCCCAGGGCCTCGCCGTTGTCGGCGGCGTGGCGCTCCAGGAGCGCGCGGTAGGCCCGGAGCGGGACGTGCTCCAGGCCGAACATGGTCACGGTGTTGCTGCGCAGCGAGCCCACGGCCGCGAGCATGTCGTCGAGGTGCGCCAGCGGCAGGCAGCCCTCGGGGAAGACCACGAAGTCGAGCTTCCGGAAGAAGGCCTCGTGCTCCCCGACGGTGTCCATCACCGACTTCACCAGGCGCCACTGGCCCGCCGGGTCGCCGACGGTGTACCCGCCCTCGGCGCGCTGCAGGTGGACCGGGACCTGCGCCAGCAGGCAGTGGCGGTGCTGGCCGACCGGCAGGGCCAGGTTCACCGGGCATTCGACGATCTCGAGCATCCCGCGGCCCGTTATACCCGAGAGCC
>JAJZTO010000085.1 GCA_021848865.1 Myxococcales bacterium | reverse complement strand
CGGCCCCGAGGGTGAGGACGAGGTCGCCGGGCTGGACGCGCTCCCGCGCCGCCGCGGCCAGCCGCGAGCGCTCCCCCACGAAGGTGACGTCGCGGTGGCCGCAGGCCCGGATCGCCTCGGCCAGGTCGGCGCCGCCGCAGCCGGGGATGGGCTCCTCGCCGGCGGGGTAGGTGCTGCCCACCAGCAGCACGTCGGCGTCGTTGAAGGCGGTGGTGAACTCGCCGAAGAGGTCGCGGGTCCGGGTGTAGCGGTGGGGCTGGAAGACGCAGACCACCCTGCGCCCGAAGGCCTCGCGCGCGCCGCGCAGCGTGGCCCGCACCTCGGCCGGGTGGTGGCCGTAGTCGTCCACCACCGTCACCCCGGCCGCCTCGCCGCGGACCGTGAAGCGGCGCTGCACGCCCGCGAAGGCGGCCAGCCCCTCGCGCGCCGTCTCGGTGGGGATGCCCAGCTCGTCGGAGAGGGCCAGCACCGCCAGCGCGTTCAGGGCGTTGTGCCGCCCCACCATCCCGGTCTCGAAGCGGCCCAGCGGCGCTCCGCGCCGGAAGGCGTCGAAGGAGACCCGGTGGCCGCGGGAGGCCACGTTCGCGGCCCGGTAGTCGGCCTGGGGCGCCTCCCCGTAGGTGACGAAGCGCTTCTCCACCTCGGGCAGCAGGGACTGGACCACCGGGTGGTCCAGGCACAGCACCGCCAGGCCGTAGAAGGGCACCCGGTTCACGAAGTCCACGAAGCCGCGCCGCAGCGCCTCGGGCGTCTTCCAGTGGTCCAGGTGCTCCGGGTCGATGTTGGTGACCACCGCCAGGGTGGGGGTGAAGTGCAGGAAGGAGCCGTCCGACTCGTCGGCCTCCACCACCATGTACTCGCCCTTGCCCAGCTTGGCGTTGGAGCCGAAGGCGTTCACCTTGCCGCCGACCACCGCGGTCGGGTCCAGGCCGGCGTAGGCCATGAGGTGGGCCGCCATCGAGGTGGTGGTGGTCTTGCCGTGGGAGCCGGCGATGGCCACCCCGTGCTTGAGCCGCATCAGCTCGGCCAGCATCTCGGCCCGCGGGATCACCGGGACCTTGCGGGCCCGGGCCGCGACCACCTCGGGGTTGTCCCGGCGGACCGCCGAGGAGACCACCACCACGTCGGCCTCGTCGACGTGGGCGGCCCGGTGCCCCTCGAAGATGCGCCCGCCCAGCCCGGCCAGCCGGCGGGTGATCTCGCCGGACTTCAGATCGGAGCCGGAGACGGCGTAGCCCAGGTTCAGCAGCACCTCGGCGATGCCGCTCATGCCGATGCCGCCGACGCCGACGAAGTGGATGCGCGGGCGCCGCGAGAGGAAGAGGGTCATGGGCTCCTCGGGCCGCCCGCCGGCGGCCGGACCGGGGCGGCGGCCTCGCCGCGGTCGCGCCCGACGCGCGAGCCCCAGCGCCGCTCCACCAGCTGGGTGCAGACGTCGGTGATCTCGCTGGCCGCCTGCGGGCTCCCCAGCCGGCCGGCGGCCCGGGCCATGGCCTCGCGCCGGTCCGGGTCGGTGAGGATGGCGCGGATCTCCGCGGCCAGGACCTCGCCGGTGAGGTCGCGCTCCTCGATCATCACCGCCGCCCCCGCCTCCACCAGGCTCTCGGCGTTCTTCACCTGGTGGTTGTCGGCCGCGGCCGGGAAGGGGACGAGGATCGAGGGCTTCCGGCAGACGGTGAGCTCGGCCAGGGTGGTGGCGCCGGCGCGGCACACCACCAGGTCGGCGGTGGCGTAGGCGGCGCTCATGTCGGTGATGAAGGCCCGGACGTCGGGCTGGAAGCCGACGGCGCGGGTGGCCCGCTCCACCGCCTCGCGGTCGCTCATCCCGGTCTGGTGGGTGATGCGCAGCCGATCGCGGAGGTCGGCGAGGTGCGGCAGCGCCTCCACCACCCGCATGTTGAGGGCGTGGGCCCCCTGGGACCCGCCGAAGACCAGGACCCGCGGCTGGTCGTGGGCCAGCGAGGGGTGCATGTAGTTCTCGAGCAGCTGCCGGCGGATGGGGTTGCCGAGCTGGTGCACCTTGGCCCGCGCGAAGTACCGCCCGGCCTGCGGGAAGGCGGTGAAGGCCGCCTGGACGACGCGCCCGAGCAGCCGGTTGGTGAGGCCCGGGAGGGCGTTCTGCTCCTGCAGCGCGGTGGGGATGCGCATCACCCAGGCCGCCAGCACCACCGGGCCCGAGGCGTAGCCGCCCACGCCCACCACCACGTCGGGCCGCCACCGCCGCAGGATGCGCAGGCACTGCAGGAAGGCGCGCGGCAGGACCAGCAGGCCGGTGAGCAGCGCGGCCAGCCCCTTGCCCTTCAGCCCCTGGACGCGGACGAGCTCGATGGGGAAGCCGGCCGCCGGCACCACCTCCGCCTCCAGCCCGCGGGCGGTGCCGACGAAGACCACGTCGTTCTGCGGGTGGCGCCCCACCACCTCCTCGGCCAGGGCGATGCCCGGGAAGACGTGGCCCCCGGTGCCGCCGCCGGCGACCAGCATCCTCATCGGACGCCCTCCGGGGCCAGGCCGCGTCCCACCCGCACCGCCTGGGTGCCGCGGGAGAGGAAGCCGCCGCGCCCGCCGGAGATGGCGAGCAGCAGGCCGCTGGCGCCGAGCAGGGTCATGAGCGAGCTGCCGCCGTACGAGACGAAGGGCAGGGTGAGCCCCTTGGTGGGCAGGAGCACGAAGACCACGGCCAGGTTGATGAGCGCCTGGGCGCTCACCAGCACGGTGATGCCCACCGCCGCGTAGCAGGAGAAGGCGTCGGGGGCCCGCCAGGCGGCGCGCAGCCCCCGCCAGGCGAAGAGGGCGTAGAGCAGGAGCAGCAGGCCGATGCCCAGGAGCCCCAGCTCCTCGGCCACCACCGCGCCGATGAAGTCGGTGTGGGCCGCCGGCAGGTAGAAGAGCTTGGCCTTCCCCTGGCCCAGCCCCTGGCCCAGCCACCCGCCGTTGCCGATGCCCAGCAGCGACTCGACCATCTGCCAGCCCAGCCCCTCCCGGTGCTGGAACGGGTCGAGGAAGGCCTGGATGCGCTGCATGCGGTAGGGGGTGCCGGTGATCGCCTTCCAGGCGATGGGCAGCGCCAGGAGCCCCGCCGCCAGCAGGTAGCCGAGCTTGGCGCCGGCGGCGAAGAGCAGGGCGAAGAGCAGCAGCCCCAGCACCACGCCGGTCCCGAAGTCGCGCTGCAGGAGGCAGAGCGCCATGAGCAGTCCGGCCACCAGGGCATGGGGCAGGAACCCGATGGAGAAGAGCTTCACCTTGGCCTGCTTTCGGGCCAGCGACCGGGCCAGGTAGAGCACCAGCGCCACCTTGGCCAGCTCGGCCGGCTGGAAGCTCACCACCCCGAGGTTGATCCAGCGGCGCGCCCCGCCGGCCATGCGGCCGACGCCCGGCACCAGCACCAGCACCATGGCGGCGACGGTGAGGCCGAGGACGGGGTAGGCGAGCTTCTCGGCGCCGCGGGCGCCGAGCCGCAGCCCCAGGAGCAGCAGCCCGCTCCCGATGCCGGTCGCCACCAGCTGGCGCTTCAGGAAGTAGAACTGGTCGTGGAGCTCGGCGCCGGCCTTCACGGCGCTGGCGGAGTACACCATCACCAGGCCGATGGCGGTGAGGAGCAGGACGGCGAGGAGGAGCAGCGGGTCGAGCCCCCAGCCCGCCCGCGCCGCCGGGGCGCCGCTCGGAGTCGGGCGGGCCATCAGCGCAGCTCCACGGCGAGCCGCCGGAAGGCGTCGCCGCGCTCCTCGTAGCTGCGGAACTGGTCGTAGCTGGCGCAGGCGGGCGAGAGCAGCACCACGTCGCCGGGCGCCGCCGCCGCCGCCGCCTGGACCACCGCCGCCGCCAGGGTGCCGGCCCGCTCGGTGGGGCAGAGGTCGCCGAGGTCCCGCTCCACCGCCGGGGCGTCCTCGCCCACCGTGAAGAGGGCCTTCACCCGCCCCGGGAAGAGGGGGCGCAGCGGCGTGTAGGGCGCCCCCTTGCCGCGCCCGCCCATGATCAGCAGCAGGTGGGGACGGTCGGCCGGGAAGGCGGCCAGCCCCACCTGCGTCGAGTCCACGTTGGTGGCCTTGGAGTCGTTCACCCACTCGACGCCGGCGTGCTCCCGCACCAGCTCCAGGCGGTGGGGCAGGCCCGGGAAGGTGTCGAGGCCGGCCTGGATCTCCGCCGCCGGGACCCCCAGGCGCCGGGCGCAGAGGACCGCGGCCATGGCGTTCTCGCGGTTGTGCCGCCCGCGCAGCGAGCGGGCCGCCACCCGGAAGCGCTCGGCGGCGCCCGAGGAGGAGGTGACCACGATCTCGCAGGGCCCCTCCCCGCCGGAGACGTCGCGGGCCGCCCGCGGCGCCGGCGGGCCGAAGCCGAAGCTCCAGGCCTCGCCCGGCGACGAGGCGGCCATGGCCAGGGTGCGCGGGTCGCGGGCGTTGGCCACCGCCAGGTCGCCGGGCCGCTGGGTGGCGAAGAGCCGGGCCTTGGCGGCGGCGTAGGCCTCCAGGTCCGGGTAGCGGTCCAGGTGGTCGGGGGTGACGTTCAGGCAGGCGGCCACGGTGGGGTGGAGGCGCTCGATCCCCTCCAGCTGGAAGGAGGAGAGCTCCAGCACCACCGCCTCGACGGGGCGCCCGGAGAGCAGCAGCTCGGAGAGCGGCGTGCCCAGGTTGCCGCCCACGAAGGTCCGGCGGTGGCGCTGCAGCAGCGAGCCGGCGAGGGCGGTGGTGGTGCTCTTCCCGTTGGTGCCGGTGATCCCCACCAGCGGCAGGTCGGGGAGGAGCCGCCAGGCCAGCTCGACCTCGGCCACCACCGGCACCCCCTGCCGGCGGGCCTCGCCGATCTCGGGCAGCGAGAGCGGCACGCCCGGCGAGACCACCACCAGGTCGGCGCGGGTGAAGTCGGCGGCGTCGTGGCCGCCCAGCGCCAGCTCGACGCCGGCCGCCTCCAGCTCCGCCAGCGGGCCCAGCTCGGTGGCCACCCGCCGGTCGGTGGCCCGGACCCGGGCGCCGCGCGAGGCGGCCAGCCGGGCCGCGGCGACGCCGCTGCGCGCCAGGCCCACCACCAGGACGTTGCGGCCGCGGAGCTCGATGGGGAAGGGCACGGGCGCGCTACCTCAGCTTGAGCGAGGCCAGCGCCACCAGCGCCAGCATCACGGAGAGGATCCAGAAGCGGACGATGATCTTGGGCTCGGCCCACCCCTTCAGCTCGAAGTGGTGGTGGATGGGGGCCATGCGGAAGACCCGCTTGCCGGTGGTCTTGAAGCTGGCGACCTGGACGATGACGCTCACCGTCTCGACCAGGAAGACGCCGTGGAGGATGGCGCTCGCCACCTCGTTCTTGGTCAGCACCGCCAGCGTGCCCAGCCCGCCGCCGAGGGCCAGCGAGCCGACGTCGCCCATGAAGACCGAGGCCGGGTAGGTGTTGTACCAGAGGAAGGCGATGCCGGACCCCACCAGCGCGGCGCAGTAGACCCCCAGCTCCGCCGCGCCGGGGATCTGCGGGATCCGCAGGTAGCCGGCCAGGGAGAAGCCGGCGATGGTGGTCCCGGCCACGTAGGAGAGCACCAGGAAGGTGAAGCCGGAGACGATGGCCGGGCCGATGGCCAGGCCGTCGAGCCCGTCGGTGAGGTTGACGGCGTGGCTGGTGCCCAGCACCACCAGGAGCATGAAGGGCAGGTAGAGCCAGCCCAGCGAGGGCTCGAAGATGCGGGTGGAGACGAAGGGCAGCGAGAGGTGGAGGTCGAGGTAGCTGCCGACGAAGAGGAAGGGGAAGCGCGGCTCCACCTGGAAGGAGAGGTCGGTGAGGAGCAGGTAGTAGACCGCCAGCACCACCAGCAGCTGCCAGAGCAGCTTGCGGCGGCCCGGCAGCCCCTTCGAGTCGCGCTTCGAGATCTTGAGCCAGTCGTCCCAGAAGCCGATGGCGCCGAAGAGCAGCGTCACCAGGAGCACCGCCCACACCAGGCGGTTCGACAGGTCGGCGAAGAGCAGCGTGGCCACCGACAGGCTGAAGAGGACCAGCATCCCGCCCATCGACGGGGTGCCGGCCTTCTTCTTGTGGTTCTCCGGCGTGTCCTCGCGGACGTTGGACGACCCGTACTGGGCCACCCGCAGCCGCTCGATGAAGAGCGGCCCGAGCAGGAGGCCCAGCAGCAGCGCGGTGAAGCCGGCGGCGATGATGCGGAAGGAGGGGTAGCGCAGGACGTTGAACGGCCCGAAGCGCCCCGCCAGCGGGTAGAGGAGGTGGTAGAGCATCTAGGCGAGCGCCTCCACGAGCCGTTCCAGCTTCATCCCCCGGCTGCCCTTCACCAGCAGCACGTCGCCCGGGCCGAGCCGCTCCTTCACCCAGGCGGCCAGCGCCGCGACGTCGTCGCCCTGGTGCACGTCGGCGGCGGGGAGGCCCGCGGCCCGGGCCCCCTCGGCGGTGGCGGCCGAGCGCGGCCCGAAGGCGCCGAGGGCCCGCACCACCCCGGCGGCCTCGGCGCCCAGCGCCCGGTGGGCCTCGGCCTCGGCCGCTCCCAGCTCCAGCATGTCGCCCAGCACCGCCAGCGGCCGCCCGCCGCCGCGCGCCGCCAGCTCGCGCAGCGTCGCCAGGGCCGCCGACATCGAGGCGGGGTTGGCGTTGTAGCAGTCGTCCACCAGGGTGGCGCCGCCGGGGAGCGCGGCCAGGCGCAGCCGGCGCCCCACCGGCCGCACCTCCTCGAGCCCGCGCAGGATCTCCCGGTCGTCGCAGCCCAGCGCCACCGCGGCGGCGGCGGCGGCCGCGGCGTTGGCCCGGTTGTGCAGCCCCACCAGCCCGAGCCGCACCGTGAGTTCCCGCTGGCCGACGCCCAGCAGGAACCGGAGCCCGGCCGGGCCGTGGTCCAGCACCTCCAGGGCCACCACGTCGCCGCGGCGGCCCCGCCCCACCGCGAAGGTGATGAGCCGCCGCCCGGAGGCCTGGGCGCGCCTCAGCATCCGGGGGTCGTCGGCGTTGGCCACGGCGATCCCGCCGGGCGGCAGCGCCTGGTACAGCTCCGCCTTGGCGTCGGCCACCGCCTCGACGGTGCCGAAGTGGGCCAGGTGGGCCGGGCCGGCGTTGGTGACCAGGCCGATCTGCGGCTCGGCGACGGCGGCGAGCCGGGCGATCTCCCCGGCGTGGTTCATGCCCATCTCCACCACCCCGGCCCAGTGGCCGGCGTCGAGCCCGAGGAGCGTGCGCGGCACGCCCACCTCGTTGTTCAGGTTGCCCGCGGTGACCAGCGCCGGGCCGCGGGCGCGCAGGATGGCGCCGAGCATCTCCCGGGTGGTGGTCTTGCCGTTCGAGCCGGTCACGCCCACCAGCGGGACGTGGAAGCGGGTGCGGTGCAGGTGGGCCAGGCCGCCGAGCGCCGCCAGCGGGTCCTCGACGGCGAGCAGCGGGAGGGGCGGGGTCGCCGCGGCCGACGCGGCC
The DNA here is from genome assembly GCA_021848865.1 of Myxococcales bacterium. Classification (GTDB taxonomy): domain Bacteria; phylum Myxococcota; class Myxococcia; order Myxococcales; family Anaeromyxobacteraceae; genus JACRMN01. The sequence goes on along the minus strand of JAJZTO010000085.1, from coordinate 1,966 downwards.
CAGGCGGCCGAGACCACGGCGCAGCGGGCCCCGGCGGCGGCGGCGCCGCCGACGAAGTCGTGGGCGTCGAAGCGCTCGCCGCGAAGGGCCACGAAGGCGCAGCCGGCGGGGAGGTCGCGGGTGTCGGTGGCGACGCCGGCCACCTCGACGGGCGGCGGGCCGATCCAGCGCCCCCCGGTGGCGCGGGCCAGCTCCTCGGCGGTGAAGCGGGGCGGGGTCATGCGATGCCGAGCGCCCGGCGGGCCTCCTCGCGGTCGTCGAAGTGGCGCCGCTCGGCGCCGACGATCTGGGTGTCCTCGTGCCCCTTGCCGGCGATGAGCACCGCGTCGCCGGGGCGGGCGACGGAGAGGGCCAGGGCGATGGCGGCGCGCCGGTCCGGCTCGATCGCGTAGCCGCTCCCCCCGCCGCGGGCCTCGGCGGGGGAGAGGCGCCGCGCGCCCGCCCGCTCCAGCCCGGGCAGCACCGCCGCGATGATGGCGGCCGGGTCCTCGGTGCGGGGGTTGTCGCTCGTCACCACCGCCAGGTCGGCGGCGGCCGCCGCCTCCCCCATGAGCGGCCGCTTGCCGCGGTCCCGGTCGCCGCCGCAGCCGAACACCAGGAGCAGCCGCCGCGGCGAGAGCGCGCGCAGCGCCGCCAGCACCCGGCGCAGGGCGTCGTCGGTGTGGGCGTAGTCCACGAAGGCGGTGATCCCGCCGGCCTCGAGGCGCTCCAGCCGCCCCGGGGCGCCCCGGCTCGCCGAGAGGGCCCGCTCCACCGCCCCGGGCGCGGCGCCCAGCGCCAGGGCCAGGCCGGCGGCGCAGAGGAGGTTCTCCAGGTTGTGGGTCCCCACCAGCGGGGAGCGCACCGGAACCGGGCCGGCCGGGGTGCGCAGCACCGCGGCGATGCCGGAGAGCCCGATCCGCGGCGCCTCGGCGCGCAGCTCCCGGCCGTTCCGCACCCCGTAGCGCCAGGTGGCGACCCGCCCCTCGCGCTCCAGCTCGGCGGCGAGCCGGGCGCCGAAGGGATCGTCTCCGTTCACCACCGCCACGCCTCCCGCCGCCAGCCCCTCGTGGAAGAGCAGCCGCTTGGCGAGGAAGTAGCTCTCCAGATCACCGTGGTAGTCGAGGTGGTCGCGGGTGAGGTTGGTGAAGCCGGCCGCCCGGAAGGGCAGGCCGGCCACCCGCCGCTGCGCCAGCGCGTGGGAGGAGACCTCCAGGACCGCCGCCCGGACCCCGGCCCGCACCATCTCGGCCAGGGTCGCCTGGAGGAGCTCCGGGTCGGGGGTGGTGTGGGGCGCGGGGCGCTCGGCGCCGGGCCAGCGGTAGAGCACGGTGCCGAGGAGGCCGGAGGGAACGCCGGCCTCCCGCAGGCAGGCCTCCACCAGCCAGGCCACCGTGGTCTTGCCGTTGGTGCCGGTGATCCCGGCGAGCCGCAGCGCCTCGCCGGGCCGGCCGTGGAAGCGGGCGGCGGCGAGCGACAGGGCCCGGGCGGCGCTCTCGACGAGCACCAGCCGGGCCGGCGCGCAGGGGACGCTCCGCTCCGCCACCACCGCCACCGCGCCGGCGCGGGCGGCGGCCGCGGCGTAGTCGTGGCCGTCCACGCGGGTGCCGCGCACCGCGAAGAAGACCGCTCCCTCTGTCACTTTTCGTGAATCTGCCGTCACCAGCGAGACCTCGGGATCGCCGCCCGGCCCGCCCGGCGCGCCAGCCGCTTCGATGACCTCGGAGAGCCGCATCGATATCGCCGGACAGGATACCCATGCAAGCGGTCTTCCGCCCCTTTTTGTCCCGGGGGACGGCCACTTGGCGGGGGGCGTGGCGGCCCGGCCACGATCGGCGTGTGGGACCGGCCTCAGCTGCGCGGCCGGAGCAGGAGCCGCACCCGGGTCCCCGGCTCGACCACCGTGCCCGGGGCCGGGGCCTGGGTGGCCACCAGGCCGGTCCCGGCCGTCTCCCCGAGCAGCTCGGCGGCCTCCAGCACCTTGAGG
>JAJZTO010000084.1 GCA_021848865.1 Myxococcales bacterium | reverse complement strand
GCTGGGCGTGGTGCGCGGCTGCCGGGCCTTCACCCCGCTCTTCCGGCGCCAGGGGCACGGCTGGTTCGTCAACGTGGCCTCGATGGCCGGCCTGCTCGACGTGCCGCTGATGGCCAGCTACAACGCCTCCAAGGCGGCGGTGGTCTCGCTCTCCGAGACGCTGCAGAACGAGCTGGAGGACGACGGCATCGGCGTCACCGTGGTCTGCCCCGGCTTCTTCCGGACGCGGCTGGGCGAGTCGCTGCGGACGCAGAGCCCCGGGCTGCGGGCCGCCATGGAGGGGCTCTTCGCCCGCTCGCCGGTCAGCGCCGCCCAGATCGCCGACCAGGTCTTCGGCGCGGTGGAGCGCGGCGACTTCCACGTGCTGCCGCACCCGGCCGGCCGCCGGGCCTGGCTGCTCAAGCGGCTGCTGCCGCGGCGCCTCTACCGGGCGGCGGTGGGGGCGCAGCACCGGAAGCTGCGCGCCTACTTCTCCCGGAAGCGCGCCGGCGAGGGGCCGGAATGAGCGGGGGCACGGGCGGGCGCGCGCGGCGCGCGGTGCGCGCCGACATGGCCGGGCAGCTCTCGGCCCTCGACGTGGCGGTGGGCGACCGGGTGCGCCCGAACCAGCAGCTCGGCGCCCTCGAGGTGATGAAGATGGAGCAGGTGGTCCTCGCCCCCTGCGGCGGCGTGGTGGCGGCGCTCCTGGCCCGGCCCGGCGACGTCGGGGAGGAGGGGCAGGCCATCCTGGAGATCGAGCCCGGGGAGGGCGGGGAGGCGCCGGCGCCCGGGCCGGCGGCGCCCGACCCGGACCGCGTCCGCGACGACCTGCGCACCGTGCTGGAGCGCCACGCCTTCACCCGCGACGAGGCCCGCCCCGAGGCGGTGGCCCGCCGCACCGCCCGGGGGCGGCGCACCGCCCGCCGCAACGTGGCCGACCTCTGCGACCCGGGCAGCTTCCAGGAGTACGGGGCGCTGGCCATCGCCGCCCAGCGCCGCCGCCGCCCGCTGGCGGAGCTGGTCCGCGACACGCCCGCCGACGGCCTGGTGGCCGGCATCGGCACCGTCAACGCCGCCGCCTTCGGGCCGGAGCGGGCCCGCTGCCTGGTGCTGGCCTACGACTACACCGTGCTCGCCGGCACCCAGGGGGCCACCAACCACAAGAAGACCGACCGCATGCTGGGGCTGGCGGAGCGGTTCCACCTCCCGGTGGTGCTCTTCGCCGAGGGGGGCGGCGGCCGGCCCGGCGACACCGACGCGCTCTGGGCCAGCGCCCTCGACGTCCCCACCTTCGCGAGCTACGCCCGGCTCAGCGGGCTGGTGCCGCGGGTGGGGGTGGTGGCGGGCCACTGCTTCGCCGGCAACGCGGCCCTGCTGGGCTCGAGCGACCTCATCGTCGCCACCCGCGACTCCAGCATCGGCATGGGCGGGCCGGCGATGATCGAGGGGGGCGGGCTCGGCACCTTCCGGCCGGAGGAGGTCGGCCCCACCGCGGTGCAGGCCGCCAACGGCGTGGTGGACGTGGTGGTGGAGGACGAGGCCGCGGCGGTGGCGGCGGCGCGCCGCCTCCTCGGCTTCTTCCAGGGGACGCTGCCGGAGTGGCGCGCCCCCGACCCGCGCCCGCTGCGGGAGGTGGTGCCGGAGAACCGGCTGCGCCCCTACGACGTGCGCGCCGCCTGGGCCGGCCTCTTCGACGAGGGCTCGGTGCTCGAGCTGCGCCCCGGGTTCGGCGGGGCCGTCGCCACCGCCCTGGCCCGGCTGGAGGGGCGGCCGGTGGGGGTGATGGCGAGCGACCCCCGCCAGCTCGCCGGCGCCATCGACCCGGACGCGGCCGACAAGGCCTCGCGCTTCATGCAGCTCTGCGACGCCTTCGGCCTGCCCATCCTCTCCCTCTGCGACACCCCCGGCTTCCTGGTGGGGCCGGAGGTCGAGGCCCGCGCCCACGTCCGCCACGCCAGCCGGATGTTCGTCACCGCCGCCAGCCTCTCCGTCCCCCTGATCGCGGTGGTCCTGCGCAAGGGCTTCGGCCTGGGGGCGCAGGCCCTGACCGGCGGCGGCTTCCACGCCCCGCTCCTCACCGTGGCCTGGCCCACCGGCGAGTTCGGCGCCATGGGCATCGAGGGGGCGGTGCGGCTCGGCTACCGCAAGGAGCTGGCCGCCATCGCCGACGAGGCGGCGCGGGAGGCCCGCTTCCGCGAGATGGTCCGGGCGGAGCGGGAGCGGGGCAGCGCCCTGAACGTCGCCTCCCACGCGGAGATCGACGCGGTCATCGACCCGGCCGAGACCCGCGCCTGGGTGCTGCGGGCGCTGCGGTCCGCGCCGCCGGCGGCGCCGGGGCGCCGCCGCACCTTCCTGGACACCTGGTAGCCCACCGCCGCCCGCCGCGAGGAGACCGGCCATGGAGCAGCTCGGAACCCCGATGGGGGAGAAGCCGCTGCACGAGGTGCTCCGCGACCACGCCCGGCGCCAGCCGGGGAAGGCCGCCTACCTCTGGTACGGGCGGGCGATCTCCTACGGCGAGCTGGACCGGATGAGCGACGCCTTCGCCGCCCGGCTGGCGGCGCTGGGCGTGAAGAAGGGGGACCGGGTGGCCCTCTACCTCGGCAACTGCCCCCAGTACGCCGTCGCCCACTTCGCCGTCCAGAAGCTGGGCGCGATCGTCGGCCCCTGCGGCCCGCTCTTCAAGGCGCACGAGCTGGTCCACCAGCTCGCCGACATGGGCGCGGAGGTGATCGTCGCCGCCGCCCCGCTGTACCCGGTGATCGCCGAGGTGCGCGGGCGCACCGCCCTGCGCCACGTCTTCCTCACCGGCTACGGCGACCTGCTGCCGGCCGAGCCCGCCCTCGACGTGCCCGCGGAGATCCGCGCCCCGGCGCCGCGGCCGGCCGGCACCGAGGACCTCCTCGAGGCCATCGCCGCCGAGCGGGGCGCGCCGCCGCGTCCGGAGCTGTCGCTCGACGACGTGGCGCTGCTCACCTACACCTCGGGCACCACCGGGATGCCCAAGGGGGCGATGCTCTCCTACCGCAACGCCCTCTTCAAGACGGTGGCGGCCGGGCTCTGCAACGGCTTCCGCGCCGACGACGTGCTGCTGGCGGTGGCGCCCGTCTACCACATCGCCGGCATGCTCATGGGGATCGACGTCCCGATCTACTTCGGCGCCACCACCGTGCTGCTGCACCGCTTCGACCCGGTGGCCACGCTCCAGGCCGTCGAGCGCCACCGGGTCACCTGGTGGTACAGCATCGCCCCGATGAACGTGGCGGTGATGCAGGTGCCGGACGCCGCGCGCCACGACCTCTCCACGCTGCGGCTGAACCCCGCCACCAGCTTCGGCATCACCCTCACCGAGCCGCTGGCCGAGCGGTGGCGCGCCTTCACCGGGGGCTGCCCGCTCTTCGAGGCGGCCTACGGCCTCTCCGAGACCCACACCATGGACACCTACATGCCGCAGGGCGCGGTGCGCTGGGGCACCCACGGCCTGCTGGCGCCGGGGGTGGAGTGCCGGATCCTCGACCCCCAGGGGCGCGAGCTGCCGCGCGGGGAGCAGGGGGAGATCGCCCTCCGGAGCCCCGGCTGCTTCCTCGGCTACTGGAACAAGCCCGAGGCCACCGCCGCCACGCTGCGCGACGGCTGGGTGCACACCGGCGACATGGGCCGGCTCGACGCCGACGGCTACCTGACCTTCACCGGCCGGCTGAAGGAGATGATCAAGGTGTCGGGCTACAGCGTCTTCCCGGAGGAGGTGGAGGTCATCCTCATCAAGCACCCCGCCGTCCTCCAGGCCGCGGTCATCGGCATCCCCGACCCGCAGAAGGGCGAGGTGGTGAAGGCGGTGGTGGTGCTGCGGCCCGAGGCCCGCGGCCGGACCACCGCCGAGGAGCTCGTCGCCTGGAGCCGCGAGAACATGGCGCCGTACAAGGCGCCCCGGGTGGTGGAGTTCCGCGAGGCGCTGCCCGCCACCGGGACCGGCAAGGTGCTGCGCCGGCTGCTCCGGGACGGGTGAGGGCGCGGGGATCCCGGCTGGCGTCGCTGTGGCCCTCCCGGCGCGGCCGCGGGAGGCCACCGTCCCCGGACGCCGGGTGCGACCCGACCCCAGCGAACCTTTCTACCCCCCGGGCAGGTGGCGCCCCGGAAGGCGCCCAGCGGCCGGGCTTCGTGAGACCGGCGCAGCCGGTCCGGCAACCGCCCGGAAGCGCGGAGCTTCCCGCGGCTGGCCGGCTCCGGCCGCACCGTTCCGTCCCGGCGTGGCGCGCGCCGGTTCGCCCTTTGCACCGTCCCCGGGGCATGGACGAAATCGCCATCCAGTTCGAGGAAGTGGCCGGAGAGCGGCTCCGGGACGTGGTCGCCTTCGTCGGCGCCCTGGCCCACCTCTGCCGCGGCGCGCTCCTCGACTGCGACCTGGCCATCGGGAAGTCCTCCGCGACCTGCCTGCTGGTGGCGCGCTTCCCCGGGCCGCCGCTGGAGGCGGTGCGCGCCCGGCTCGCCTTCTGGGCCGGCTGGGCCGGCGGCTTCGCGGCGGCCGGCGGGAGCCCGCCGGGCGGGCAGGACGTTCCGCGCCCCGCCTGGCCGGCGCCGGCCGGAGCGACGCACCACCGCGTCGGGGCGCGGGCGCTGCGCCGCTCGGCCAATCAGCTGCTGCGGGCCCTGGAGGGCGGCGCCCCGGGCGTCGAGGTCGGGCGCCTCCTGCTGCGCCTCGGCGCCGGGACCCCCGAGGCGGCCGGCCTCTCCTTCGACCAGCGCCGCGAGGCGCTCTTCGTGCCCAGCGTCCACCTGCCGCCGTCGGACGAGCCGGTGGCCTTCTCGGTGCGCCTTCCGGACGGGCGGGCGCTCGAGGGCGCGGGGACGGTGGCGTCGATCCGGCGCGCCGGCGAGGAGGGGCCCGGCTCGCCGCCCGGGTTCGTCCTCGGCCTCGCCAACCCCTCGGTGGAGCTCCTGGCCGCGCTCGAGGCCCACGCCGGCCCGGGCGCGCAGGCCAGCGGCCGCCACGCCCCGCGCTACTCGGTGCGCGCCAGGGCCACGGTGCGCCGCCTGACCGACGGGGGCGCGGCCGGCGGCTCGGCGGTGGCGCGCCTCGCCTATGCCAGCCCCGAGGACCTGGCCGAGGACTGGGTGGAGAACCTCTCGCAGGGCGGCGCCTTCGTGCGCACCCGGGAGCGGCTGACGGTCGGGTCGAGGATCCGGCTGGCGCTGGAGCTGCCCGGCGGCGCGGTGGTGGAGGCGCCCGGCACGGTGGTGCACGGGAACGAGCGCGGCGTCGGCGTGCGCTTCACCCTGGACGCGGTGGGCGAGGACCAGCTCGCCGAGGCGGTGGCGCAGCTCGTCACCCGGCGCCGGCGGGCGCTGGTGGTGGACGACGACCTCCTGGCGCGCCGGATGCTGGGCGACGTCCTGGTGAGCCGCGGCTTCGAGGTGATCGCCGCCGGCGACGGCGCCAGCGGCCTGCGGGTGCTGAGCGAGGAGCTGCTGGACCTGGACCTGCTGGTCACCGACCTGCGCATGCCCTACTTCGACGGCGAGCGGCTGCTGCGGCTCATCCGCGAGGCCGGGGGCGAGCGGGACCTCGCCATCCTGGTGGTCACCAGCGGCGTGGACGACGGGCTGGAGCGCCGGCTCCTCGAGGCGGGCGCCGACGCGGTGGTCGAGAAGGGCGGGGATCTCTCGCGCCTCGGCGAGGTGGCCCGGACGGTGGTGCTGCGCCGCCGCGTCCCGCCGCCTGGCGCCCCGGTGCGGGCCGCGTGAGCGGGGCCCGGCCGCCCGGCGCGGCGCGTCCTAGGCGTCGCCGGCGTCCGGGTCGGCGTCGCCCGTCCCGCCCCGGGGGCTGACGCCGTACTGCTTCAGCAGGCGCCGGAAGTTGGCGCGGTCCACGCCGGCCCGGGCGGCGGCGCGGCTGATGTTGCCCTGCTCGCGGCGGAGCACGTTGGCGAGGTAGCGCCGCTCGAAGGCGCCGACCGCGAGCCGCTTGGCCTCGGCCAGCGGGAGGTGGGCCAGGCTGGCCGGCTCCACCTCGGCGGCGGGGGCGCGGTTGGCGGCGAAGGGAGGCAGGTCGCCGACGGCGACCTCCTTCCCGCGGGCCATCACCGCGGCGCGCTGCACCGCGTTCTCGAGCTCCCGCACGTTCCCCGGCCAGTCGTGGCCGGCGAGCGCCTCCAGCGCCTCGGCGGAGATCCCCTCCAGCGCCTGGTTGATCCGGGGAGCGTGCTTGCGGAAGAAGTGCAGCGCCAGCGGGGCGACGTCCTCGGGCCGCTCGCGCAGCGGCGGCAGGTGGATGGCGACGACGTTCAGCCGGAAGAAGAGGTCCTCGCGGAACCGCCCCTGGGCGCGGGCGCGGTCCAGGTCCACGTTCGAGGCGGCGACCACCCGGACGTCCACGTGGGTCGTGGCCTCGGCGCCCACCCGCTTCACCTCGCCCTCCTGCAGGACGCGCAGCAGGCGGGCCTGGGTGGCGAGCGGCATGTCGCCGACCTCGTCGAGGAAGATGGTCCCGCCGCCGGCCGCCTCGAAGAGTCCCCGCCGGGAGGCGAAGGCCCCCGTGAAGGCGCCCTTCACGTGGCCGAAGAGCTCGCTGTCGAGCAGCGTCTCGGTGAGGGCCGAGCAGTTCACGGCGACGAACGGCGCCCCGGCCCGCGGGCTGCGGCGGTGGAGCGCCCGGGCCACCAGCTCCTTGCCGGTGCCGCTCTCCCCCTGGATCAGCACCGTGGCCTCGGAGCCGGCCACCGCCTCCACCATGCGGAAGACCTCGGTCATCCGCCGGCTCTGGCCCACCAGCTCCTCGAAGCCCTCCCGGACGTCGAGCAGCCCCTGGAGGCGCGCCGCCTGCTCCCGCAGCCGCTTCCGCTCGGCCGCCCGCTTCACGATCAGCGCGACCCGGTCCACGTGGTCGAGCGGCTTGGTGAGGTACTCGTAGGCCCCGGCCTTCATCGCCGCCACCGCCGCGTCCACGGTGGCGTGGCCCGTCATCAGCACCACCTCGACCTCGGGGCGGCGGGCCCTCACCTCGCGCAGCAGGTCCAGGCCCGAGAGGTTGGGCATCTGGATGTCGGAGAGGATCACGTCCACGCCGGGGTCGGCCGCCGCCACCAGCCCCTCCACCGGATCGCCGACCGGGATCACCTCGCAGCCGGCCCGCGTGAGGAGCCGGGTGATGGTGCGCAGGAAGGCCTCGTCGTCGTCGATGGCGAGCACGCGGACCGCGGTGGCCGGCGCCTCGCCCAGGGCATCCGGTCCGGCGTCGCCGGCGGCGCCGGCGCCCGGGGTCTCGTTGGGATGTTCCACGCCCCCATCTTACGGGGTTCGTCGCGACCGAGACAGATCGTGTACCTGTCGTGATCGGAGAGGAGGCGACGAGGCCGCCGAGTTCGCACATTTCATTGCTGGACGCGATGACGCAGCGCGCCAAAAGGCGGCGAGACGCAGGCGCGGGACAGGCCCTCGTCGGCCACGAGGCGCTGGTCCGGTCCGACGAGCCCTCGCCGGCGTCGCCGCTCGCGCCCGTCGACGCCGCCGGGCGGCCGGGCCGGGATTGACGGCTCCGGATGGGCGGCATTAGAACAACCCGTACTCGACGTAAAAGCGCGGAGTCGCCCCGGCCGGCGCCTCCCGGGAGACCGCCCGCCGCCGTGGACACGCCCGCCCAGACCATCCTCGTCGTCGACGACAACCGCCTGCTGCGGGAGATGCTGCAGGCGCCGCTGGAGGCGGCGGGCTACGAGGTGGTCGCGGCCACCACCGGGCGCGCCGCGGTGGAGCGGATGGCGCGGGACCGGCCCGACCTGGTGCTGCTCGACATCGTCCTCCCCGACACCCTGGGCTTCCAGCTGGTGGGCGAGCTGCGGGCGGCGGCGCGCGGCCGCGAGATCCCGGTCGTCGCCGTCACCGGCTTCCTCTCCCGCCTCGACGCCGGCGACCTCACCGCGGCGCGGTTCGACGACGTCCTCACCAAGCCGGTGGAGACGACGCGGCTGCTGGAGGTGGTGCGCAGCCTGCTCTCCCGCGCCGGGCAGCCGCCCGCGCTGGGACGGGGCCGGCGGGTGCTGGTCGCCGCCGCCGAGCCGCTGCAGCTCAAGGTGGCCCGGCTCCGGCTGGAGCGGGCCGGCTTCCGGGTGGCGGTGGCGCGCGACGGCCAGGAGGCCCTGGAGGCGGCGCGGGGCGACCCGCCCGACGCCGTCCTCGGCGACGTCCTCATGCCGCGGCTCGACGGCTTCCGGCTCTGCCAGGCGCTCCGCGCCGACCCGGGGCTGGCCCGGATCCCGGTCGTCCTGGTGAGCGGGAGCACCGTCGACGAGGAGGATCGCGAGCTGGCCGCACGGGTGGGTGCGGGCGCCCTGGTGGCGCGCACCGCCGGCCTGGAGGAGGCCATGCGCGCCCTGGACCAGGGAATCGCCCGGGGGCCGCCGGCCGCGCCGGCCGCGCCGGCCGGGGAGGTGGAGCCGCAGCTCGTCCGCACCGTGCAGCGCCAGCTGGAACGCCAGACCTCGCTGGTGGCCCGCCTGGCGCAGCGCTGCTCCATCCAGGGGGCGATGCTGTCGGTGATCTCCTCCCTGGCCGAGACCTGGGCCACGGCGGATGGGCTGGAGGCGGCGCTGGTGGAGGCGCTCTCGGAGGTCCTGGACATCGGCGGCATCGGGCAGGGCGCCCTCTACCAGGTCGTGCCGCTGGGCATCCGGCGGGTCGCCGCCGCCGGCTTCGACGACGCCGGCCTGGCGCAGTTGGACCGCCTGGTCCGGGCCGGGGCGCTCGACCGGATCGTCGATCCCGACGGGCCGCCGGTCGTCTCCTTCCCGGCGGGGCCGGGCGCGGAGCTCCCGGCGGGGCTGTCGGCGGTCCTGGTCCCGCTGGTCTCGGGGGGCGACCGGCTCGGGGCGCTGCTGCTGGCGTCGGATCTCCAGGAGCTGGGAGACGACGACTGGGTGACCTTCGGGCGGGCCGTCGGCGTCCAGCTGGGCCAGGCGATGCGGTTGACCGACGTCCTCACCCGGCTCGCCTCCTCCGAGCGGCGCTACCGGACGCTGCTCGAGAACGCGCGCGACGGCATCTTCGTCCTCTCCCCCGGCGGCGTGCTCCTCGAGGTGAGCCGGGGCGGCGAGGCGCTGCTCGGGCGCCCCCGCGCCGCCATCGTCGGGCGGCACTTCAGCCAGTTCCACGATCCGAGCCAGGCCGCCGAGCAGGCGCAGCGCTTCCGGGAGCTCTTCGCCGAGGAGGCGATGGTCCAGGACAACGTGGTCCTGCTCCGGCCCGACGGGACGCAGGTGATCGCCGACTTCACCCGGCAGGTGATCGAGCTGGGCGGGGAGCGGGTGGTGCTCTCCGTGGCCCACGACGTCACCGACCGCCGCCGCGCCGAGGAGGAGCTGCGGCGCAGCCAGGACCAGCTGCGCCAGGCGCAGAAGATGGAGGCCATCGGCCGGCTCACCGGCGGCATCGCCCACGACTTC
>JAJZTO010000083.1 GCA_021848865.1 Myxococcales bacterium | reverse complement strand
TTCCGATCTGGCGGCCTGGTCGGGCTGGTCGGCGTTGGCCCGGACCCCCAGCCGGCGCACGCCGTCGGCCCAGCCGAGCAGCCGGGTGAAGAGCCGGTACATGGGGGCGTCGGCGGGCTTCACCGTCCGGTCGATGAGCACCCCGACCACCTCGGACGAGGCGGTGGGGATCTTCCCCTCGACCACCTCGCCCAGCAGGCCGTCCACCGAGATCCAGTCCCCCTCGCGGACCAGGCGCGGCCCGGCGCCGGTCTCCACCGTCATGGTGCGGGCGTGGTAGTCGAAGGCCAGCGCGCCGCAGCCCACCACCGCCACCTTGCCCATCTGCCGGGCCACCAGCGCGGCGTGGCTGGTCATGCCGCCGAAGGCGGTGAGGAAGCCGGCGGCCGCGTCCATGCCGCGGATGTCCTCCGGGCTGGTCTCGTGGCGGGCCAGGATCACCGTCTCGCCGCGGGCCTTCCAGGCCACCGCGTCCTCGGCGAAGAACACGACGCGCCCGCAGGCCGCGCCCGGCCCGGCCGGGAGCCCGGTGGCGAGCAGCCGCCCCGCCTGGACCGCCGCGTCGCGGGCCCGGGCGTCGAAGATGGGCCGGAGCACGTGGTTCAGCGACTCGGGGTCCACCCGCAGCAGCGCCTCCTCCCGGGAGATGATCCGCGCGTCGGCCATCTCCACGGCGATGCGCACCGCCGCCAGGCCGGTGCGCTTGCCGGTCCGGGTCTGCAGCACGTAGAGGCGCCCGCGCTCGACGGTGAACTCGATGTCCTGCATGTCGCGGTAGTGGCGCTCCAGCCTGGCGCGCACCTCGCCGAGCTGCCGGGCGATGGCGGGCCAGCGGCCGGCCATCTCGGCGATCTCCAGGGGCGTGCGGATGCCCGCCACCACGTCCTCGCCCTGGGCGTTCACCAGGAACTCGCCGAAGAACCGGTCCTCGCCGGTGGCGGCGTTGCGGGTGAAGGCCACGCCGGTGCCCGAGTCCTCGCCCATGTTGCCGAAGACCATCGCCTGCACCGACACCGCCGTGCCCCAGTCGGAGGGGATGCCGTTCAGCTGGCGGTAGGCGTCGGCCCGGTCGTTCTCCCAGCTGCGGAAGACCGCGGCCACCGCCATGTCGAGCTGCTCGAGCGGCTCGTCGGGGAGGTCGATGCCCTTGCGGGCCCGGATCTCGGCCTTGAACTCGACCACCAGCTCCCGCAGGGCCTCGACGGGCAGCTCGTGGTCGAGCTTCACCCCGCGGGAGGCCTTCTTGGCGTGGAGGATGACCTCGAAGGGATCGCGGTCCTCCTTCCGCTCGGGCTTCATCCCCAGCACCACGTCGCCGAACATCGCGCAGAAGCGGCGGTAGCTGTCCCAGGCGAAGCGCTCGTCGCCGGAGCGGCGCGCCAGCCCGGCGACGGTGCGGTCGTTGAGCCCCAGGTTCAGGACCGTGTCCATCATGCCCGGCATCGAGACCCGGGCGCCGGAGCGGACCGAGACCAGCAGCGGGTTCTCCGCGTCCCCGAAGCCCTTGCCGGTGAGCGCCTCGACCTGGGCCAGCGCCGCCCGGATCTCCCGGTCGAGCCCGCGGGGCAGCTTCTTCCCGGCGGCGTAGAAGGCGGTGCAGACCTCGGTGGTGATGGTGAAGCCCGGCGGGACCGGGATCCCGATGTTGCTCATCTCCGCCAGGCCGGCGCCCTTGCCGCCCAGCAGCTCCTTCATGTCCCTGTTGCCCTCGGCCCTGCCGCCGCCGAAGGAGTAGATGCGCTTCGCCATGGCGAAACCCCCAGGAGTGGACGAGAAGAGTCCGGGCCCTGCCGCAGGGTCCCGGCCGGTTCGAAGAGTTCGGAAGGGAGCAACGTAGCAGATGACGCGCGGCGTCCAGAAGGGCGCCGTCTTGCGTCAAGCGGTCACGAACGCTCGATTGACGTCCATCAAGGCGCGGCCGCGGCGCCGGCGACCTCAGATCCGCAGCGCCTCGATGCGCGCCTCGTCGGACTCGGGGGGGACCTCGTAGCACTCGACCAGCTCCCCCTCGCGCCACTCCACCGCCACCGCGGGCGCGGCGCGCCCCTGGCCGTACCGGGCCACGATGCGGGCCGCCAGCACCCGCTCCTCCCAGGTGGGCTCGCCCTCCACCAGCGCCACCGGCCCGTTCACGTCGCGCGCCGCGAGCCGCGCCCGCCCCTCGACGTGGTGCTCGAGCAGCGCGTTCTCGACCTCGGTGCGGCCGACGATGAGCTTGGCCCGCGGCGAGAGGCGGAAGTGGCGCCCGGTGGAGAGCAGCACCACGTCCTCCTGCGCGAGCCGCCGCTCCCGCCCCAGCGCCTCGCGCCCGTCGAGCAGGTCGAAGAACTTCCGCCCGAAGCTCTCGTCGGTGAGGTAGCAGCAGCCGCCGGCCGGCTGCGGCCAGCCGGTGACGCCCCACTCCTTCGCCAGCGCCATCTGGCGCAGGCGGGAGCGGCCGCTGATGTCGAGCAGCTGCTCGCGGTCCAGGAGCCCCTCCTGCTCGGCGCGGGTGGGCGGCAGCAGCTTCGCCGAGAGCGGCCGCAGCAGGCGCCCCTGCAGCCCGCTCTCCCGCTCGATGACCCAGAGGGTGTCGCGCCGCTGGCTCTTGGGGCGCTGGCCCAGCACCTCGCCGGTGAAGACCAGGTCGGCGCCCTCCCGCTCCATGATCTCCCGCGCCTTGCGCATCATGAAGATGCGGCAGTCCACGCAGGGGTTGGCGTTCTGCCCGTACCCGTACCGGGGGTGGACCAGCATGTCGAGGTAGGCGTGGCCGGAGATGTCCACGTACTCGATGTCCACCTCGCGGTCGGCCGCCGCGCGCAGCGCCTCGTTCTGGGGCACGGTCCCGTCGGGACGCCCGCCCTTGCGCCGCTGGGTCTCGGTGATGCAGAGGCCGGTGTAGAAGTTCACCGCCTTGATCTCGGCCCCGAGGCGCTGCATCAGCGCCAGCGCCAGCGTCGAGTCCAGCCCGCCGGAGATGAGGGCGATCGCCTTGGCCTTGCGCACCGGGCTCCCTCCTCAGGCCTGCCGCGCGCGCTTGCGGACCAGGCTCTTCCAGGCTCCGCCGTCGCGGTAGGTGGCGAGGTGCTCGTGGCGCGTGGCCCGGCACCACATGGGCATGTCGGTGGCGATGCCGGCGTCGGTGGCGATGACCAGCAGCACCGCGCCGTCGGCCATGGCCTTCACCGCCTTGGCGGTCTCGACGATGGGCCAGGGGCAGAGCGTCCCCGAGGTGTCGAGGATCCGGTCGGGCGCGGGGAGGGCGGCGGGCGCGGCCTGCATGCGGCAGCCCCTTTAACCCGGCGGCGGGGCCCGCCGCAATCGTCCCGCGGTCGCGGGACGGGGTCTTGCCGCGCTGCGTTGCCGGCGATAGCTTCCGGCGCCATGACCACCCTGCGCTCCTCGTTCCTCGCCGCCCTGGTCCTGGCCGCCCTCCCCGCCGCCGCCCAGGGGCGTCACCCGGGCCCCATCGGGCTCGCCGGCTTCGCCGATCTCGGCGCCGGCGGCGCCGTCGCCGGGAGCAAGGCGGACGCCACCGGCGGCGGCATGTTCGAGGCCGAGGCCGGCGTCGGCTACGACCTGGGCCAGGGATTCCGGCCCGAGCTGGGGCTGCTCGCGGGGCTCGCGCCCTCGGCCTACCTGGGGCTGCGACCCGGGATGCGCTACCTGCTCCCGGACATGCCCTTCTACTTCCGGCTGGCCCTGGACTTCGCCGCGCCCGGCGGATCCTGGCGCATGCGCGGCCTGCTCGGCGGCGCCGGGGCCGAGCTGCGGCTCACCGACCTGTTCTCGGTCTTCGGGGAGGCCGACGCCGGCATCCCGGTGGCCAGCAAGGCCGGATTCCCCCTCCTGCTCCGGGCCGGCGTGGGCTTCCGGCTGTAGCCGCCCCCGGAATTCTGCTACACCACGCGGGTTCTACATCCGCACCATTTCGCGAGGAATTCGACATGAAGAAGGCGAGCTGGTTCATCGCCCTGATCGTGGGCATCGCCATCGGCGCCGTGGCCGACCGGATGATCGGCGGCGGCGGCTCCCGCCCCTGGGTGGCGCCCTCCGGCGAGCCCGGGCGCGCCGCCCCGGCCGCGCCGGCCCCGACCCCGCGCCCGGCGCCGGCGGCCCAGGCCGCCAAGGTGCCGCTGCGGCCGGACGACCCGGTGAAGGGCCCGGCCGTCGCCAAGCTGACCATCGTCGAGTTCTCCGACTTCCAGTGCCCCTTCTGCGCCCGGGTCGGCCCGACGCTGCAGCAGCTGGAGCAGGCCTTCCCCGGCCAGGTCCGCATCGCCTGGAAGCACGAGCCGCTGGCCTTCCACCCGAACGCCATGCCGGCGGCCCTCGCCGCCGAGGCGGCCCGCGAGCAGGGGAAGTTCTGGGCCTTCCACGACCTGGCCTTCGCCCACCAGCAGGAGCTGTCTCCCGCCTCCTACGAGGCCTGGGCCCGCGAGATCGGGCTCGACCTGCCCCGCTTCCAGAAGGCGGTGGCGTCGCAGGCGGGGAAGGCGCGCATCGACGAGGACATGGCGCTGGCCGCGCGGGTGGGCGCCACCGCCACCCCGACCCTGTTCCTGAACTGCCGGCGCGTGGTGGGGGCGCTGCCCTTCGACGCCCTGAAGCCCATGGTCGATGAGGAGCTGCGCAAGGCCGACGCCCTCGTCGCCCGGGGCGCGGCGCTCGACGGCACCTTCTACGACCGGGCCTGCGACGAGAACGTGAAGTCCATGCCCACCGCCGCCGCCGAGCCGGCCGCGCCGGCGCCGGCGCCCTCCGCGCCGGTGGACGTCCCGCTGCGCCCCGACGACCCGGTCCGCGGCGCCGCCCGGGCGCCGGTCACCATCGTCGAGTTCTCCGACTTCCAGTGCCCCTTCTGCGGCCGGGTGAACCCGACCATCGAGCGGATCGAGCAGGCCTACGGCAAGCAGGTCCGCATCGTCTGGAAGAACCAGCCCCTGCCCATGCACCCCCAGGCGATGCCGGCGGCGCTGGCGGCCGAGGCCGCCCGCGAGCAGGGCAAGTTCTGGGAGATGCACGACCGGCTCTTCCAGAACCAGCAGGCGCTCTCGCCGGCCGCGTACGAGGCCTACGCGCGGGAGCTGGGCCTGGACGTGGCGAGGTGGAAGGCCGACATGGCCAGCCCCCGGGCCAAGGAGCGCGTCGAGGCCGACTCGCAGCTCGGCAACCGCCTCGGCGCCAACGGCACCCCCACCTTCTTCGTGAACGGCGAGAAGGTCGTCGGGGCGCTGCCCTTCGAGAGCTTCAAGGCGGTGATCGACCGGCAGCTGGCGAGGAAGTAGCGCCGGGAGCCGGTCGCTCCGGCCCTCCGCCTCCGGCTCCGCCCGCCCGGTCCCCGTGGCGCACCGCGACATCTTGCGCGGGCCCGGCCGAGCGGGTAATAGAAGTGATCCACGATATGCGCCGCACCCTGTTCAAGTCCAAGATCCACCGGGCCACGGTGACGCACGCGGACCTCGACTACGAGGGCTCGGTGACCATCGACCTGGACCTGATGGACGCCGCCGGGATCTGCGACTACGAGGCGGTGCACGTCTGGAACATCACCCGGGGGACGCGGCTCCAGACCTACGCCATCCAGGGCGAGCGCGGCTCGGGCATCATCTGCATCAACGGCGCCGCCGCCCACCTGAACAAGCCGGGCGACCTGGTGATCCTCGCCACCTTCGCCGAGTTCGAGGAGGCGGAGGTCCGGGCCCACGTGCCCAGGGTGGTGCTGGTGGACCGGCAGAACCGCGTCGTCGCTCCCTCCGCCGTCGAGGTGGCCGGCCCCGCCCGGCGGGTGAGCGCATGACGGTGTTTCTTTGGCGGGGCTAGCCCCTCGCCACACCCCGACCTCCCGACCTTCCTGAAGCTGTGCCGCCCGGGGCGCGCCGTCCCGGTGCGCGTCGAGATCGAGGCCGACACCGACACCCCGGTCTCCGCCTTCCTCAAGCTCTCCCGCGGCGAGCGCCAGGCCTTCCTGCTCGAGTCGGTGGAGGGCGGGGAGCGCAGCGCCCGCTTCTCCTTCCTCGGGGCCGGCCCGCGCAGCGTCCTGCGCTGGAAGCTGGGCGACCCGGGCGACCCGGTGGAGCGCATCCGCGCCGAGCTGGCCACGCACGCCGCGGTGCGGGTGGAGGGGACGCCGCGCTTCTCGGGCGGGCTGGTGGGCTTCCTCTCCTACGACGCGGTGAAG
The DNA here is from genome assembly GCA_021848865.1 of Myxococcales bacterium. Lineage (GTDB taxonomy): Bacteria > Myxococcota > Myxococcia > Myxococcales > Anaeromyxobacteraceae > JACRMN01. Next base: position 3,308 of record JAJZTO010000083.1, on the reverse strand, counting down.
CTCTTCGAGCCGCGCGTCCCGGTGGCCCGCCCCGACGAGCTGGGCTTCCCCGACGCCCTGCTCATGGACTTCGACCGGCTGGTGGTCTTCGACAACCGCCGCCACACCATGCACGTCGTGGCCGAGGTGCGCTGCGACCCCGGCGACGACCCGCGGGTGCTCTACGGCCACGCCCTGGGGCGGATCGAGGCCACGCTGCGGGCCCTGGCCCGGCCGCTGCGCGACCGCCGGCCGGCTCCGGCGGCGCGCCGCGCCCGGCTGGTGCCGCGCACCCGGCGCGCCGACTTCGAGGCGGCGGTGCGCCGCGCCCAGGCCTACATCCGGGCCGGCGACTGCCAGCAGATCGTGCTCTCCCAGCGCTTCGACGCCGAGGTGGGGGTGGCCCCCTTCGACGTCTACCGCGCCCTGCGCCGGGTGAACCCCTCGCCCTACCTCTTCTTCCTGCGGGACGGCGACCGGGCGCTGGTGGGCAGCTCGCCCGAGACCCTCGTCAAGCTGGAGGAGGGCGAGGTCACGCTGCGCCCCATCGCCGGGACGCGGCGGCGCGGCGCCGACGCGGCGGCCGACCTGCGGCTGGAGCAGGAGCTGCGGGCCGACCCCAAGGAGAACGCCGAGCACGTCATGCTGGTGGACCTCGGGCGCAACGACGTGGGCCGGGTCTCGGCGGTGGGGTCGGTGCGCGTCACCGCGCTGAAGACGGTGGAGCGCTACTCCCACGTCATGCACCTGGTCTCCGAGGTGAAGGGGCGGCTGGCGCCGGGCCTCGGCGCCGTGGACGTGCTGCGCGCCGGCTTCCCGGCCGGCACGGTCTCCGGCTCGCCCAAGGTGCGGGCCATGGAGATCATCGACGAGCTGGAGCCGGCCCGCCGCGGCCCCTACGCCGGGGCGGTCGGCTACTTCGACCGCGGCGGCAACATGGAGACGTGCATCGCCATCCGCACGCTGATGCAGAGCGGGCGGCGGGTGAGCGTCCAGGCCGGCGCCGGCATCGTCCACGACTCGAAGCCGGCCGCCGAGTACCAGGAGACGGTGAGCAAGGCGCGGGCCCTCTTCACCGCGGTGGCCCAGGCCGAGAGCGGGTCGCTGGAGGCCGCGGCCGCCGCGCCGGCGGCCCGCCCGGCCCGGAAGCGGAGGCGCCGGTGAAGCCCCGCCTCCTCGTCGTCGACAACTACGACTCCTTCACCTTCAACCTGGTGCAGTACCTGGGGGAGCTGGGGGCGGAGGTCGAGGTCTTCCGCAACGACGCCATCGACGTCGAGGGCATCCGGCGGCGCGCCCCCGGCGGGCTGGTGCTCTCGCCCGGCCCCTGCACCCCCGACCAGGCCGGCGTCACCGTCGCGGCCATCCGGGCGCTGGCCGGCACGCGGCCCATCCTCGGCGTCTGCCTGGGCCACCAGGCCATCGGCCAGGCCTTCGGCGGCGAGGTGGTCCGGAACTTCCGCATCGTCCACGGCAAGGCCTCGCCGATCCTGCACCGCGGCCAGGGGGTCTTCGCCGGGCTCCCCTCGCCCTTCGAGGCCGGCCGCTACCACTCGCTGGTGGTGGAGCGCCGCTCCCTGCCCCGGGCCCTCCAGGTCACCGCCTGGACCGCGGAGGGGGAGATCATGGGGCTGCGCCACCGCACCCTCGACGTCGAGGGGGTACAGTTCCACCCCGAGTCGGTGCTCACCGGCGAGGGGAAGCGGCTGCTCGGCAACTGGCTCGGCCGCGTGCGACGGGAGGGGAGACGATGATCCGGGAAGCCCTGGCGAAGCTGGTGGAGCGCCACGACCTCACGCGGGCCGAGATGGCCGCCACCATGGAGGAGATCGCCGACGGGGCGGCCACCCCGGCCCAGGTGGGCGCGCTGCTGGCGGCGCTGCGGCTCAAGGGCGAGACGGTGGAGGAGATCGCCGGCGCCGCCGAGGTGATGCGGCGGCGGGTGGACCCCATCCGCGTCGAGGCCCCGGTGTACGTCGACACCTGCGGCACCGGGGGCGACAACCAGGGCACCTTCAACATCTCCACCACCGCCGCCTTCGTGGTGGCGGGCGCCGGCGTGCCCGTGGCCAAGCACGGCAACCGGGCCGTCTCCTCGCGCAGCGGCTCGGCCGACGTGCTCGCCGAGCTGGGCATCGACGTCGAGGCCCCCAAGGAGATCGTCGAGCGCTGCATCGCCCAGGTGGGGATCGGCTTCCTCTTCGCCCCCCGGCTCCACCCGGCCTTCAAGGCGGTGGCCGGCATCCGGCGCGAGCTGGGGGTCCGCTCGGTCTTCAACCTGCTCGGGCCGCTCGCCAACCCGGCCGGCGCCCGCTACCAGGTCATGGGGGTCTACGAGCCGCGCTGGGTCCCGGTGATCGGCGGCGTGCTCGCCGCCCTGGGCGCGGTCCACGCCTTCGTGGTCCACGGCGAGGGGCTCGACGAGATCGCCGTCACCGGCATGACCCACGTCTGCGAGGTGAAGCGCGGGGCGGTGGAGCGCTTCGCCATGGTGCCCGAGGACCTGGGGCTCCGGCGCTGGGAGCCCTCGGCCATCGCCGGCGGCGACGCCGCGCGGAACGCCGCGATCCTCCGCGACGTGCTCGGCGGCCAGGCCGGCGGGCCGCGCGACGCGGTGCTGGCCAACGCCTCGGCGGCGCTGGTGGCCACCGGCGCCGCCCCCGACCTCCGCGCCGGCGTCGCCGTCGCCGCCCGCGCCATCGACTCCGGGGCGGCCCGCGAGAAGCTCCTCCGGCTGGCGCGCGCCTCCCACGGCGAATGACCTTCCTCTCCGCAATCCTGGCCCGCAAGGCGGGGGAGGTGGCGGAGGCCCGCGCCCGGCTCCCCGAGCGCGAGCTGCGGGCGGCGCTCCGGGACGCGCCGCCGCCGCGCGACTTCGCCGGCGCCCTCTCGGCCCGCGGCGGCCCGCTGCGGGTGGTGGCCGAGGTGAAGCGCGCCAGCCCCTCGGCCGGCGCCATCGCCGCGGCGCTGGACGCCCCGGCCCAGGCGGCCCGCTACCAGGCGGCCGGCGCCGCCTGCGTCTCGGTGCTCACCGACGGCCCCGGGTTCGGGGGCACGCTCGACGACCTCCGGGCGGTCCGGGCCAGGGTCTCGCTGCCGCTGCTGCGCAAGGACTTCGTGGTGGACGGCTACCAGCTCCTGGAGGCCCGGGCCGCCGGGGCCGACGCCGCCCTGCTCATCGTCGCCGCCCTCCCGCCGGAGCGGCTGGCGGCGCTGCTCCGCGGCTGCGGCGAGCTGGGGCTCGCGGCGCTGGTGGAGGTCCACGACGAGGCGGAGGCCGAGACCGCCCTGCGGGCCGGCGCCCGGCTGGTGGGCGTGAACAACCGGAA
>JAJZTO010000082.1 GCA_021848865.1 Myxococcales bacterium | reverse complement strand
CAGGGCGCCGCACCGTCGATGGCCCACTCGGCGAAGATCACCGGGTCGTTGTAGGTGAAGGCCACGCTGCGGCAGCCCAGCGCCACGGCCTCGTCGGCGATCTCCTCGGGCCCGGCCTCGTCGGCTAGCCGGTCGTCGGCGGTGGCCTTGGAGACGTCCCAGTTCTGGCAGAAGCGGCAGCCCAGGTTGCACCCGGCGGTGCCGAAGGAGAGGACGCTCGTACCCGGGTAGAAGTGGTGGAGCGGCTTCTTCTCGATGGGGTCCACGCAGAAGCCGCTGGAGCGGCCCCAGGTGGTGAGCACCAGCTCGCCGCCCAGCCGCCGGCGGACGAAGCAGAAGCCGCGCTGCCCCTCGGCCAGGCGGCAGTCGCGCGGGCACAGGTCGCACTGCAGCTTGCCGCCGTCGCGGAGGTGCCACCAGCGGGCCGGGTGGGCGGCGGGCGTCACGGCGCCTCCTCCCGGTAGCGGTCGGCGGTGAAGCGGTAGAGGCGCGTGCCCGGCAGCCAGCGCGGCGGGAGCCCGGCCTTTTCCCGCAGCCGCGCCAGGAACTGGCGCGGGTCGGGGAGCTGCTCCCACATCGCCGGGATGAAGACGCCGCGGCGCCCCGCGGCCTGGAGCACCAGGCCGTCCACGCCCGGCCGCAGCGCCCGGAGCGCCTCCTCCTCGCCGTCGGCGGGCAGCGGCTCCAGCGGCGAGAGCACGCTCACCTCGACCTCCAGCCCCGGCAGCTCCTCGGCCCGGACCGGCTCGAAGCGCGGGTCCTCGGCGGCGGCGGAGCGGGCGCACTGGACGATCTCCTCGAAGAGCGTGCCGCGGGGCTCCAGCGTCCCGACGCAGCCGCGCAGCGCCCCGTCCCGGTGCAGGCTCACGAAGCAGCTGCGCCGCTCCGCGAGCCACGGCTCCCCGGGGGGCGGCGCCGGGACCGGAGCCCCGGCCCGGGCCGCGGCCAGCGCCTCCCGGGCGACGCCCACGGCGACGCCGGCCCGCCGCCGCGCCTCGGACTCCCCCATGCGCCGGGTCGCCGTCGCGGGCTCGTGCACCGCGAAGGCCCCGTACCCCACCACCGAGTCCCGGTCGCCGCCGGTGTCGCCGGAGCTGCGCAGGTCGAGCTGCTCCACGGCGAGGGAGCGGCGGCGCGCCACCACCAGCAGCCCCTGCAGCCCGCAGCGGCCGCAGGCCTGCTCCCACTCCAGCCCCTCGGCGTCGAGCGCCAGGATCTGCCGGGCGGTGCGCCGGTCCAGGGCCCGCCCCTCCTCGTAGCCGAGGTAGTGGGAGAGATCGGTGGAGATCACCACCAGGGTCTCCGGGCCGCCCCACAGCGCCTCGAGCACCTCGGCCACGTCGGCCGGGGAGGCCCGGCCCACCGCCAGCGGCACCAGGGTGAAGCGGCCCAGCACCTCCTGGAGGAAGGGCAGCTGCACCTCCAGCGAGTGCTCCAGGCCGTGGGCGGCGGCGCTGCGCACCACCTGGGGGAAGGCCAGCGCCCGGCGGGCGCCCGCCTCCTCCACCGGGACCTCGCCGAGCGGCGTCTGGAACCGCTCCGCCTCGGGGAGCGCCAGGCCGGCCACCGGCACGTGGTGCGCCGGACCGGCCAGCACCACCCGCTCCACGGGCGGGCCCGGCGCGCGCAGCTGCGCGTAGGCGGTCGCCGCCACCGGCCCGGAGTAGACGTAGCCGGCGTGCGGGACCACCAGCCCCTTGGGCCGCCGCGCCCCCGGGGGCGGCGCCGCGGCGAGGAGGCGGACCACCTCGTCGTGCAGCGCCCCGGGGGCTCGCGGGTAGAAGATCCCGGCCACCGCCGGCGGCCGCACCGTCGCGGCGCTGGAGGGGCGGGAGGCCACCGGCCCCGCCTAGGCCTGCTCCTGGTACTCGTGCTCCACCACCTGGCGCGCCACCTCGGCGGCGCGCGCGTCCTCGCCCTCGGCGCGGAGCATGTCGGCCAGGGTCATCACCCCCAGCAGCTTCCCGGTGCGCTCGGCGCAGACCAGGATGCGCGGCTTGTGGGTCTCGTTCATCAGCTCCTCGGCGCGATCCACGTCGTCGCTGTCGAAGCAGGTGATGGGGTGGATCTCCATGACGTCGCGGGCCGGGACCTTCGAGGGCTGCAGGTCGCCGGCGCAGACGGTGCGGACGATGTCGAAGTCGGTCACGACCCCGACCGGCCGCCCGGCGTCGTCGCAGATGGGGACGAACTCCATCCCCACGTCGCGCATCCGCATCGCGATCACGTGCACGGGGTCATCCACGCGGAACGCCTCGATACCGGTCTTCATCGCATCCATGCACCTCATGGGACACCTCCGTCCGCTCGGGCGTCGGCAACGGTCGTCGGCGCTATCGAAAGGATGCGCCCATTTCTGGGGAGGGGATGGGAACCCGGCGGGGATCGCCCGAACGGGTGGTGTCGGATCGCGCAGCGGTACGGGCCGGGTATGGTGCGCGGCGGGAGCCGGCGCGCCCGCCGGCCCGGAGCGTCCGGAGGCTCGGCGTGAATTCACTCATGGTGACTGTCGTCGCGCTGGCCGCGGCGGCAGGCGGCGCGGCGCCCCCGGCGGACGACGGCGTGGAGGTGGCGGGGCAGGCGGCGGGCGGCGTGACGGTGCCGAGCGCCCCCGGCGCCTGGGGCGGCGAGCGGACCGGGCGGGAGCCGACCCTCTCCGACCGCGTCGCCGACTACCAGCTGCGGGCCGTCCTCGACCCGGTGAAGCACACCATCGACGGCACCGAGCGGCTCACCTGGCGCAACCGCGGCGCGGTCGCCGTCGGCAGCCTCTACCTGCACCTCTACCTGAACGCCTTCGAGTCGAAGGGCTCCACCTTCTTCACCGAGATGGCGCGCCTCGACCCCTCCCGAGCCGGCGCCAAGGTCGAGAAGGGGGAGTGGGGCGCCATCGAGCTGCGCGCGGTGGTCCAGGGCGGCAAGCCGGTGCCGTGGCGCTTCGTCCACCCCGACGGCGGCCCCGCGACCGACCACACCGTGGTGCGCCTCGACCTGCCCGAGCCGGTGGCGCCCGGCGGGCGCACCGTCCTCGACCTCCGCTTCCTCGACCGGCTGCCGCGGGTGATCGCGCGCACCGGCTGGTTCGGGCGCTTCCACCTGGTCGGGCAGTGGTACCCGAAGGTCGGCGTGCTGGAGCTGCCGGGCGAGCGCGGCGCCACCCGGCCGCGCTGGAACTGCCACGAGTTCCACCTGGACAGCGAGTTCTACGCCGACTTCGGCAGCTACCGGCTGGAGGTGGTGGCGCCGGCCGGCTTCACCGTGGCGGCAAGCGGCCTCCCCGACGGCGCCCCGCGGGCCGGGCCGGAGGGCGTGGTCCACCGCTTCCGCGCCGACGACGTCCACGACGTGGCCTTCACCGCCTGGGACGGCTTCGCCCCGCCGCTCGCCGCGACCTGGCGCGGCCCGGGGAGCCCGGAGGTCCGGGTCCAGGTGCTCTTCCCGCCCGAGTACGCGGCCCAGGGGCGCGAGGCGCTCCAGGCCACGGTCGACGCCCTCGGCTTCTTCTCCCGCACCCTGTTCCCCTACCCCTACGCCGCCGTCACCTGCGTGATCCCGCCCTTCAACGCCCGCGAGGCCGGCGGCATGGAGTACGAGACCTTCTTCACCTCCATGGCCTCCAGCTCCTTCCCGCTCGACGCCGCCGGGTTCACCCGCTACGTCACCGTCCACGAGTTCGGCCACGGCTACTTCATGGGGCTGATCGCCTCCAACGAGTTCGAGGAGCCGTTCCTCGACGAGGGGCTGAACGAGCTGTGGGACGTCCGGATGCTGGAGGGGGAGCGGCTGGCCCTCTCGCCGCCCGCGCCGCTGCGGCTCCTGGGGCTCGCCCTCCCCGCCTTCGGCTACCTGGACCGGGAGCGGCTCTCCGGCCTCACCCGCTTCCCCGCCGACGCCCTGGCGCAGAGCGCATGGAACCGCTGGTCGCGCGGCACCTACGCCTCCATCTACCCGCGCTCCGTCCTCGCCTTCCGCGACCTGGAGCGGGAGGTCGGCGCCGGGCCCTTCGCCCGCGGCATGAGCCTGTACGCGCGCCGCTGGCGCTTCCGCCACCCGTCCACCGCCGACCTGGAGGCGGCCCTGGTGGACGGCGGCGCCGACCCGGCCCGGGTGCGCCGCTTCTTCGCGGAGCAGGTGTACGGCGTGGCCCAGCCCGACGACCGGCTGGAGCGCCTCGACTCGGCCGAGGTCCTGCCCGTCGCCGGGCTGGTGGAGCGGGACGGGAAGCGCGTCGAGCGGGACGCGAAGGCGATCGCCCGCGAGGTCGACGAGCGGCGCCGGGCCTGGCGCGCAGCGCACGGCGCCCCGGCCGCCGGCAAGCCCGGGCCGTTCCCCTGGCTCACCGTGGTCGCGGCGCGGCGCCTGGGGGCGCTCGACCTGCCGCACCAGCTGGTCGTCACCTTCGAGGACGGCTCCACCCGCGAGGCCGCCTGGCCGGCGGGGGAGCGCTGGGGCCGCTGGAGCTTCGAGGCCCCGGTCCCGGCGCGCTCGGCGGAGCTGGATCCGGGCGCGCCCTGGGCCACCGACCTGGCGCGGCTCGACGACGGCCGCACCCGGAAGCCGGCGCCGGCCGCGGCCCGGCGCTGGGGGGCCGACGCCTGGGCCTGGCTGCAGCTCCTCTTCGCCACGGCGGAGGCCCTGTGACCGCGCCCGGCCTCTTCCGCCGCGCCTTCGGGCGCGCCGCCGGCTGGCGGCTGCTGCTGATCTTCGCCGCGGCCAGCGCCGTCCCGGCGCTGCTGGCGGCCCTCCCGATCTGGTCCTTCCTCTCGGCCCAGCTCGATCACGCCCTGCACGCCGCCGCGCTGGCCCGGGCCCTCGACGCCTCGGCGCTCGGGGACCTGATCCGCGCCCAGGCCGCGGTCCCGGGCGGCGGCGGGGCCGCCCTCCCCGCCGGCCTCGCCGCCGGGGCGCTGGCCGCCGTCCTGCTCGCGCCGGTCCACGCCGGCGCGGTGCTGGCGGCGGCGCGCACCGGCGAGCCGCTGCCGCTGCGCGAGCTGCTGCGCGGCGCTGGCGAGCACTACGGCCGCCTGCTGCGGATGGCCGCGGTGGCCCCCCTCCCGCTGGGGCTCGCCGGCGTCCTCTCGGCCGGGATCCTGCGCCTGGCACGCCACGCCGGAGAGCGCGCCGTCACCGAGGCCGCCAGCCGCCAGGCGCACCTCGCCGCCCTGGCCGCGGCCGCCGCCGTGGCGTGGCTCGCCCACCTCACGCTCGACGCCGGCCGGGCGCAGCTCGCGGTGCGCCCGTCGCGGAGCAGCGCCCTCCTCGCCTGGGGGGCGGGGCTGCGGATGCTCCTGCGCCGCCCGCTCGCCACCGGGTGGCTGGGGCTCGCCGGCACCGTGGCCGGCCTGGGCGGGGCCCTGCTCGTCGCCGCGCTGCGACAGCGCCTGCTGCCCGGCCTGCCCGGCCTCTGGCTGGCGCCGGTCGCCGCCGCCTTCATCGGCTGGGGCCACGGGGCCCGGCTCCTGGGCCTCGCCCACCTCGGCCGGGCCGACGAGGAGGGGCGGGCCCGGCGGCGGGCCGAGGCCTTGCGCGCCGCCTCGGCGCCGCCGCCCGCGGCGCCGGGGCCGCCGGAGCCGCCCCTCGCGACCGCGTGATAGGCTTCGACCTTCACGAGGAGGAAGGCCATGGCCCTGTGGGATGCCGTCAAGAAGCAGTTTCTCGACGTCCTGGAGTGGACCGAGACCGACGACCAGACGCTGGCGTGGCGCTTCCCCATCCAGGACAACGAGATCCAGAGCGGCGGCCAGCTCACCGTCCGCGAATCGCAGCTGGCGCTCTTCGTGGACCAGGGGCGCGTCGCCGACTCCTTCCAGCCCGGCCGGCACCTGCTCACCACCCAGAACCTCCCCATCCTCACCACGCTGAAGTCCTGGCCCTTCGGCTTCAACAGCCCCTTCAAGAGCGAGGTCTACTTCTTCTCCACCCGGCAGAAGCTGGGACAGAAGTGGGGCACGCCGCAGCCGGTGGCGGTGCGCGACCGGGAGCTGGGCTCGGTGCAGCTGCGGATGTTCGGGACCTTCGCCTACCACCTCGCCGACGAGAAGCTCTTCTACAAGGAGATCAGCGGCACCCGCGAGGTGTACCGCACCGAGGATCTGGCGGCGCAGCTCGTCCCGGTCATCACCGTCCACGCCGCCACCGCCTTCGCCCAGAGCGGCGTGCCCTTCCTGGACATGGCGGCCAACCAGCAGGCGCTCTCGGCCGAGCTGCAGAAGCGGCTGGCCGAGCCCTTCGGCAAGCTGGGCGTCGCCCTCGACGCCTTCGTGGTGGAGAGCATCACCCTGCCCGACGCGCTGCAGGACGCGCTGGTGCAGCGCCAGTCCATGGGCATCGTCGGCGACCCGGCCCGCTACGCCCAGTACCAGGCCGCCCGCTCCATCCCCATCGCCGCCGGGAACACCGGCGGCATCGCCGGCATCGGCGCCGGCGTGGGGGCGGGGGCCGCCATCGGCCAGATGATGGGCGCCGCCCTGGCCGGCGCCGCCGCGGCCCCGGCGGCCGCGGCCGTGGCCGCCGCCGCCTGCGTCGCCTGCGGCAAGCCCATCGCCGCCGGCGATCCCTTCTGCAAGCACTGCGGCAAGCCGCAGCAGCGCGCCTGCCCGCAGTGCCAGGCCGAGGCGCCGGCCGGCGCCGCCTTCTGCCCGAAGTGCGGAGCCAGGCTCGCGTGAGCGCCGCGGCGCCCCCCGCCACCGGCACCGAGTGGATCGTCGAGGCGCGGGGCTGCCGTCCCGAGGCGCTGCGGTCCGAGACGGCGCTGCGCGCCCTCTTCGACCGCGCCGTGGCCGAGCTGGGGCTGAAGCCGGTGGCGCCGCCGGTGTTCCACCGCTTCCCCGCGCCCGGCGGGCTCACCGGCGTGCTGCTGCTCTCCGAGTCCCACCTCACCTGCCACACCTTCCCGGAGAGCGGCTACGCGGCGCTGAACCTCTACAGCTGCCGGCCGCGGCCGGCCTGGGACTTCCCGGCCCGCTGCGCCGAGCTGCTGGGCGCGACCGGCACCGAGGTCCGGGCGCTGGTCCGCGGGGGCCTGGCGGAGGGGCCGCGGTGAGCACCGGCGCCGCCTCGGCTTGCCCGCAGTGCGGCGCGCCGCTCCGCTTCGGCGGCGCCAGCAGCCTGGCGGCGGCCTGCGCCTACTGCCGCGCCGCGGTGGTGCGCAAGGGGGCGGAGCTCGCGCTCGCCGGCAAGGTCCCGGACCTGGTGGCGGTGGACAGCCGCCTGGCGCTGGGGATGACCGGCTCGGCCGGCGGCGAGCCCTTCGTGGTGCTGGGCCGGACCCAGCTCTCCCGCGGCGACGCCGCCTGGAACGAGTGGTACGCCAGCTTCCCCCGGGGCTTCGGCTGGATCGCCGAGGCCCAGGGACGCCTCTTCCTCACCCGGCGCCTGCCGCCGCTGCCCGGCCTGCCCCGGCGGGGGGCGCTGCACGCCGGGATGGAGCTGGACCTCCGCGGCGGCGGCCGCTTCACGGTGGACGAGGTGGACCAGGCCCGGCTGGTCTCCTTCGAGGGGGAGCTGCCCTTCGTGCCGGAGCCGGGCGCCACCTACGGCTACGCCGACGCCACCGCCGACGACGGGAGCTTCGTCACCCTCGACTACGGCACCGGCGAGGAGGAGCCCGAGGTCTACGCCGGGCGGGAGCTGCCCTGGAGCGCGGTGGGGCTGGCGGCGCCGGCGGCGCCCGCGGCGGGGGGCGAGCAGGCCGCGGCCCTGGCCTGCCCTGGCTGCGGCGGGCCCGTCGCCCTGAAGCTCGCCGAGTCCCGCGCCGCCACCTGCCCGTCCTGCCACAGCCTGCTCGACGTCTCGGCCGGCGCCCTGCGGGTGGTCGGGGTGCTCGCCGGGCGCGACCGGCCGCCCATCCCGCTGGGGGCGAAGGGGACGCTGCGCGGCGAGCCGGTGGAGGTGCTGGGCTGGCTGCGGCGCTCGAGCGAGGCGGACGGCGAGACCTTCGGCTGGGACGAGCTCCTGCTGCACGGCCCGGGCGGCTACCGCTGGCTCTCCCACTACCAGGGCCACTGGCTCTTCCTGCGCCCCGTCCCGGCCGGCAAGGTGAGCGGCGTCGAGGGGCGCGCCTACCGCTGCGACGGCCGCACCTTCAAGCACTTCCAGACCTCCGAGGCCCGGACCGACGAGCTGCAGGGGGAGTTCTACTGGGAGCTGCGCCAGGGCGAGACCATCCGCACCGAGGACTACGTGGCCCCGCCCTACCTCCTGTCGGTGGAGCGCACCGAGGGGGAGGTGGCCTGGACCCGCGGCGAGGACGTCCCGGGGGAGGAGATCTGGCGCGCCCTCGGCCTCGAGGGCCGCGCCCCGCGGCCGGTGGGCGTGGGGGCGGCGGAGCCGAACCCCTGGAAGCCCCGGGCCGCGAGCGCCTGGAAGGTGGGCGGGGTCGCGCTGCTGGCGCTCGGGGCGGCGGCGCTGCTGCTCGCGGCGGTGGCGCCCCGCGAGGTGGTGGCGGAGCTGGACGCGCCGCTCGACCCGGGCCGGGTGACCCTCTCGGAGCCCTTCGACCTCCCCGACGGCCGGCAGGCGGTGGCCATCGAGGCCTCGGCCCCGGTGCGCCAGGCCTGGGTCGGGCTCGACGTGGCGCTGATCGAGGACTCGACCGGGAAGAGCGAGGCGGTGGGCTTCGAGCTCTCCCGCTTCAGCGGGCGCGACGGCGGCGAGGACTGGTCGGAGGGCTCGGACCACGGCCGGGCGGTGGCCGGCGGCCTGGCCGGCGGGCGCTACGTGCTCCGCGTCGAGCCGGTGCTCGATCCGGCGTCGCGCGCCCGGGTGGGCCCGAGCGCCCACGTCAAGGTGGTGCGCGGCGTCTTCCTGCTGCCCCCGCTGCTGCTGGCGCTGCTCGCCGTCCTGGCCTGGCCGGTGCTCGCCACCGTGGCCGTCGCCTCCTTCGAGAAGCGGCGCTGGGACGAGAGCGACCACGTCCCCGGCGCCGCCCTGCAGGCGGCGGCGCGGCAGGCCTCCGGGGAGGAGGACGAATGAAGGGCTACGCCCTGTTCTGCGCCCTGGTCGTCGCCGCCTTCGCCGTCCTGGAGCGGCGCGGCGTGAACCTGGTCCCCGAGACACACCACGTCGTCGTCCCGGCGTCGGTCCGCGGCTCGCCCGGCGGCTACCGCGTCTACCGCAGCTGGGGCGGCGGCGGATTCCGAGGAGGCAAGTGATGGGTTCCACCCTGTCGAACCTGCTCGCCAGCGTCGGCTACTCGGCGATCGGCATCGTCATCTTCATCGTGGCCTACAAGGTGATGGAGCACATCCTCCCCTTCCACCTCGACAAGGAGCTGGCCGAGGACCAGAACACCGCGGTGGGGGTGGTGATCGGCGCGATCATGCTCGGGCTGGCCATCATCATCGCCGCCGCGATCCACTGATCGATGGAGCCGTCCGAGGCGACGCGCCCGCCCCCGGCGCGCACCGCCGCCCTGTTCGCGGCGGTGCTGCTGGTCTCCGCCTGCGGCCTGGCCTACGAGCTGGCCGCCGGGGCGCTGGCCTCCTACGTCCTCGGCGACTCGGTCACCCAGTTCTCGCTGGTCATCGGCCTCTACCTCTCGGCCATGGGGGTGGGCGCCTAC
>JAJZTO010000081.1 GCA_021848865.1 Myxococcales bacterium | reverse complement strand
CTCCACGAGCTGGACCTGGAGGCCGAGGGCGGCGAGCGGCGTGCGCAGCTCGTGGGCGGCGTCGGCCACGAAGGCGCGCTGGGTGGCGAGCGCCGCGCCCAGCCGCGAGAGCAGGCCGTTGAGCGACCGCACCAGCGGGAGCGCCTCCTCGGGCGCGCCGCCCTCGGGGATGGGCTCCAGCGCCGCCGGCGAGCGGGCCCCCACCGCGCCGGCCAGCCGCTCCAGCGGGGCCAGCGCCCGCCCCACGATGCGCCACACCAGGAGGGCGAGCAGCGGGAGGACGAAGAGGACCGGGGCCAGGGTGTGCACCGCCGCGGCCACCGCGGCCCGGTCGCGGATGCGCAGGGGCTGGGCCACCTGGACCACCAGCCCGGCCAGCTCGATGGAGTAGACGCGCCAGTCCCCGCCGCGGGTGGGCACGGTGGCGAAGCCCAGCTCGGCGATCTCCGGCAGCCCGGTGTCGAGGCGGGAGGCGTAGAGCCGGACCCCGTCGGAGCTCCAGACCTGGATGGCGAAGTCGAAGCCGCCGCCGTCGCCGGAGGCCTCGGGGGCGGGGACGCGGTCGCGCAGGGAGAGGGCGATCTGGCGGAGGTGGTAGTCGAAGACCTGGTCGATCTCGCGCCGCGCCTGCCGGTAGACGACCAGGGCGGTCGCCAGCGTCACGGTGGCGACCGCCGCGACCAGGGCGTAGAGCAGGGTGCGCCGGATCGAGGTCACGGCTGCCTCGGGGCCACGTAGCCGACGCCCCGCAGGGTCTTGATCCACTCCGGCCCGAGCTTGCGGCGCAGCGCGTGGACGTGCACCTCGACGGCGTTGCTCTCCACCTGCTCGCCCCAGCCGTAGAGCGCCTCCTCCAGGCGGGCGCGGGACACCGGCCGGCCGGGGTGCTCGACCAGGCGCTGCAGCAGCGAGAACTCGCGCGGGGAGAGGTCGACCGCCTCGCCGTCGAGGAGCACCTGGTGCGCCGCCGGATCCAGGGTGAGCCGGCCGTGGCGGATCACCGGCTCGGCGCGCCCCCCGCCGCGCCGCTGCAGCGCCCGGATCCGGGCGGCCAGCTCGTCGAGGTCGAAGGGCTTCACCAGGTAGTCGTCGGCGCCGGCGTCGAGGCCGGCCACCCGCTCGCCGACGCCGTCCTGGGCGGTGAGGATCAGCACCGGCACCGCCAGGCCGCGCCGCCGCAGGGCGCGCAGCACCTCCAGGCCGCTGCGCCGGGGCAGCCCCAGGTCCAGCAGGACCACGTCGTAGGGCTCGCCGGCCACGGCCAGGTCGGCCTCCTCGCCGTCGCGGGCCCAGTCGACGGCGTGGCCCAGCTGCCGCAGGGCGCGGCGGACGCTCTCTCCGAGCATGGCGTCGTCTTCGACGAGGAGCAGGCGCATCGGGACTGGCCCCGGGGTCGGCAGCGGGGAGCGATGATAGCAGCGCGGCCCGGCGCGGTCCCGGCCGGTCGCCGGGGCCCCGCCGGGCCGCGTGAACCGGGCCTGCGGCGCTCAGCCGAGGTCCACCGGCACGAAGATCCGGGCGTCGCCGCGCTCGACCAGCAGGGCCACGTGCTTGCCGGCCTTGGAGAGCAGGCCGCGGAGCTGCGGCACGTCCTTCACCGGCGTGCCGTTCAGGGCCAGGAGCACGTCACCCGGCTCGATGCCGGCGCGCGCCGCGGGCCCCTGGACGCCCTCGACCAGCAGGCCGCCGTCCACGCCGGCCTGCTTGCGCTCCTCCGGGGCGAGGGGGCGCACCTGGATGCCGAGCTTGCCCTGCTCCTTGCCGTGCTCTCCGACGCTGGAGACCATCTCGTCCTTGGCCTCTCCGACCTTCACCTCGACGTCGCGCTTCTGGTGGTCGCGCCACACCTGGAGGTGCACGCGGGTGCCCGGCGCCAGGTCGGCGACGCGCGGCGGCAGCTGCGAGGAGGCGGTGATGGGCTTCCGGTCCATCGAGAGGATCACGTCACCGGGCTTCAGGCCCGCCTGGGCGGCGGCGCTGTCCTTCTGCACCGAGCTCACCAGCGCGCCCTCGGGCCTGGGCAGGCCGAAGGAGGTGGCCAGGTCCTGGTTCACGTCCTGGATGGTGACGCCCAGGCGGCCGCGCACCACCTTGCCGTGCGCGAGGATCTGGTCCTCGACGTGGGTGGCGACGTCGATGGGGATGGCGAAGGAGAGGCCCATGTAGCCGCCCGACTGGGAGTAGATCTGCGAGTTGATGCCGACCACCTCGCCGGCGGCGTCGAAGAGGGGGCCGCCCGAGTTGCCGGGGTTCACCGCCACGTCGGTCTGGAGGAAGGGCACGTAGCCGGCGTCGGGGAGCGAGCGCCCGCGGGCCGAGACGATGCCGGCGGTGGCGCTGTTCTCGAAGCCGAAGGGGGAGCCGATGGCCAGCACCCAGTCGCCGACGGCGACCCGCTTCGGGTCGCCGATCTTCACGGTGGGGAGCCCCCGGGCGTCGATCTTCAGCACCGCCACGTCGGTGGTCTTGTCGATGCCGATGACCTTGGCGGGGAACTCGCGCTTGTCGGTGAGCTTCACCGTCACCTGGCTGGCGCCGTCCACGACGTGGGCGTTGGTGAGGATGACGCCGTCCGACTTCACCACGAAGCCCGAGCCGAGCCCGCGGGTGATCTGCGGCCCCTGCTGCTGCGGGACCCCGAAGCGGCGGAAGAACTGGAAGAAGGGGTCGTGCGGATCGAGCTGCCCGAAGGGCGTGCCGGACAGGCTCGCCTTGGTGGTCCCGGTGACGCTCACGTTCACCACCGCCGGGCCGTAGCGCTGGACGATGGCGCTGAAGCCGGGCAGGGAGGCGGTGGGCATCGGGGCGCCGGACGAGGTCGCGCCCGGGCTGGGGGGCATGGCCGCCGGCGTGTCGTCGGGCGAGGGAGGCATCGCGGCCGCCGTGCCGTCGGGCGGGGCGGCGAGGGCGCGCCCCCGGTAGAGATAGCCGCCGGCGATGCCGCCGGCGAAGGCCACTGCGACGATGGTGGTGCGGATCAGGTTGCGCTTCATGGGTCGCTCCTTGGTCGTTCGCGGCTCGGTCCGCCGAGCCTTCGCCAGGGAAGCTAGGGCGGCCGCCTTAACGGACCCTTAAGGCCGAGCGATTTCCCGAATCCCGGATGGGTCCCGCGGCTCCCACGGTTCCAGAGAGGTCACGCCATGCCCCCCTCCACCGTCCCCGCCCTCCTCGACGTCGAGCGGGCCGTCCTCGAGACCTACTCGGCGGCCGCGCAGGCGCCGGCCGGGCTCTGCTGCCCCTCCGCCAACGACCCGGCGCTGCTCGCCGCGGTGCCGGTCGAGGTGTTGGAGCGCGACTACGGCTGCGGCGACCCCACCCGGCACGTCCGGGCCGGCGAGACGGTGCTCGACCTGGGCTCGGGCGCCGGCAAGGCCGGCTACCTGCTGGCGCAGGTGGTGGGCCCCCGGGGTCGCGTCGTCGGCGTCGACATGAACGACGAGATGCTGGCCCTGTCGCGCCGCCACCTCCCCGCTTTCGCGGCCCGGACCGGCCTCGCCAACCTGGAATTCCGCAAGGGGCGGATCCAGGACCTGGCGCTCGACCTGGAGGAGCTGGACCGCCACCTCGCGGCCCGGCCGGTGCAGAGCAGCGCCGACCTGGCGCGGGCCGAGGCCGAGGCGGCGCGGCTGCGCGCCGAGGAGCCGCTCGTCGCCGACGGCTCGGTGGACGTGGTGGTCTCGGACTGCGTCCTGAACCTGGTGGCGCCCGGGGACAAGGAGCGGCTCTTCCGGGAGATCCACCGGGTGCTGAGGCGCGGCGGCCGCGCGGTCATCTCCGACATCGTCAGCGACGAGGAGGTCCCGGCCCATCTCCAGCGCGACCCGGAGCTGTGGGCCGGGTGCATCTCGGGGGCGATGCGCGAGGACCGGTTCGTCGAGGCCTTCGAGGCGGCCGGCTTCTACGGCGTCCAGATCGTCGAGCGCGCCGCCGCGCCGTGGCGCACCGTCGAGGGGATCGAGTTCCGCAGCGTGACGGTGACCGCCTGGCGCGGCAAGGAGGGGCCCTGCTGGGACCACAAGCAGGCGGTGATCTACCGGGGGCCCTTCCGCGAGGTGACCGACGACGACGGCCACGTGCTGCGGCGCGGCGTGCGGGTGGCGGTCTGCGAGAAGACCTTCGGCATCTACTCGCGGGCCCCTTACGCCGGGCACTTCGCCCTCGTCGAGCCGCGGGAGCCGGTGGCGCCGGAGGAGGCGCGCCCCTTCCCCTGCGGCGCCGGCACGCTCATCCGGGACGCCCGCGAGACCAAGGGCGGCGACCACCGGATCACCACCGAGGCCTCGGGGAGCGGCTGCGCCGGCGGGAGCTGCTGCTAGGACCGCTCCCGGCTCCGGCCGCGGGCCCCGGCTGCCGGGGCCGGCGCCCCTCCCCCGGCCCCGAGCCGGGTCGCGACGCGCCTCACCAGCCGGACCGCCGAGTCGACCTCGGCCCGCGGGGCCCGCGCCAGGGCGGCGCGCACGGCCGCCTCCACCGTCCCGCTGCGCCGGGAGGCGATGCGGTGGCTCCGCGGCGCCAGCTCGAGGAGGATCTGGCGCCGGTCGCTGGGGTGGGGGCGGCGCCGCAGCATCCCGCGCCGCTCCAGCGTCCGGGCCAGCCGGCTCACCGAGGCCGGGTGCAGGTGGAGGACGCTGGCGAGCCGGCCCGGCGCGATGGGGCCGAGGCGGGCCACCACCAGGACCACCAGCCGCTGCGGGCCGGTGATGCCGTGCACGCGGTGCATGGCCCTGGAGCGCCGGTGGAGCCCCTGCTCCAGCGCCCAAAGGGCCTGCATGAAGCCGAAGACCGGACCCAGCTCGCGGCTGCGGTTCATCGGGCCCTCCGTCCTCCCCGGGGCGGGTCCCGCAGGACGGCGAGCGAGGCGAGGAGCCGGTCCACGTCGCCCCGGCGTCGCACGTGGTAGCGGGCCGCGCTCCCCGGGATCGGCCCGACCCGCACCATGACCGCGGGGATGGGCAGCCGGGCGCGGAAGGCGACCTCGTCGGTCACGTCGTCGCCGACGAAGAGCAGGCGCGCCGCCCCCGAGACGGCGGCGAGGCGCCGGAGCGCCGAACCCTTGTCGGCCGCCCCCTCGGGCAGGAGGTTCAGCACCCGCTTCCCCGGGATGACGACGGCGCCGGTGAGGTCGGCCGCGGCCCGGGAGACGGCGGCGGCGGCCCGCGCCCCGTCGCGCGCCGCCCGGTAGTGGACGGTGATCGAGTGGCCCTTGTCCTCGATGTCGATCCCGGGCAGGCCCTCGAGCCGCTCCGAGAGCGCGCGCCGCCACCTGGCGATCCGGCCGCGCCAGCGGCGGGGCCCGCCCGCGGCGCCGCCCGCCCAGTCGGCGCCGTGGCTCCCCACCACCCAGCGCAGCGGGAGGCCGTCGAGGCGGCCGCCGACGTCGGCCGCGGAGCGCCCGCTGAGGACGGCCACCGGGTAGCGGGCCGCCACCCGGGCCAGCAGCCGGCGGGTCCGGGCCGAGAGCCGCGCCGCGTTCCGGTCGTGGACGATGCGGGCCAGGGTGCCGTCGAAGTCGAGGACGACGAGGGTGCCGGGGAGGCCCAGCTCGCGCCACGCGGCCGACCGGACCGGCAGCGGCACGCTCACGGCGCCGCTCCCGGCCCCGGCGAGAGGCGCGTCGCCAGCCGGTCCTTCCGCCGCGTCCGGGTGGCGTCGAGCAGCATCTTCCCCGCCCAGCGGTAGACGTTGAGCTCGCTGAGCAGGGCCCGCATGGCGCGCATGCGGTCCTCCTGCTCCTCGGGGGGCATCGAGAGCGCCGTGGCCAGGGCCGTGGCCGCCGCCTCGACGTCGTAGGGGTTGACGAGCAGCGCCTCCGACAGCTCCCGGGCGGCGCCGGTGAAGCGGGAGAGGACCAGCACGCCGCGCAGGTCGTCGCGGGCCGCCACGAACTCCTTGGCGACGAGGTTCATGCCGTCGTGGAGGCTGGACACGTAGCAGAGGTCGGCGGCCCGGTACATCCGGAAGATGGCCGGGGGCTCGTGGTGGCGGCGGAGCAGGACGATGGGGAGCCAGCCGTCCCGGGCGAAGCGGTCGTTGACGCGGGCGGCGAGGGCCTCCACCCGGTCGTTCAGCTCCCGGTAGGCCGGGATCACCGTGCGGCTGGGGGCCGCCAGCTGCACGAAGGTGAACCGGCCGCGCCAGGCCGGGTGGCGCTCCAGCAGCAGCTCCACCGCCAGGAGCCGCTCCTCGATGCCCTTGGTGTAGTCGAGCCGGTCCACCCCGACGCCGAGGAGCACGTCGGGCGCCAGGCCGAGCTGGCGCCGGACCTCGACGCGGCACTCGGCGGCCGGGGCGGTCTCCGCCGCCCAGTGGCTCGGCCACTCCACCGAGATGGGGTAGGGGCGCACCAGGGTCTCGCGCCCGCCCAGCACCACCGAGTGGCGCTCCCGGTCGATGCGCGACTCCAGGAAGCGGTCCACCGACTCCAGGAAGTTGTTGCAGTGGGCCTGGGTGTGGAAGCCCACCACGGTGCTGCCGAGCAGCCCCTCCAGCACCTCGCGCTCCCACGGGCAGATGCCGAAGCGCTCGGCGGTGGGCCAGGGGATGTGCCAGAAGGTGATGATGGTGGCGCGGGGCAGCCGCTCCCGCAGGTACCGGGGCAGCAGCGCGAAGTGGTAGTCCTGCACCAGGACGATGGGGTCGGGGCCGCCGGCCTCCTCGGCCACCGCGTCCGCGAAGCGCTCGTTCACCTTCCGGTACAGCTCCCAGTCCCGGCTCCGGAACTCGGGCCGGGCGTGCACCATGTGGCACAGCGGCCAGAGCCCCTCGTTCGAGAGCCCGTAGTAGAAGCCCTGCTCCTCCTCCCGCGTGAGCCAGACGCGGCGGATGTCGTAGGTCTCCTGGCCCGGGGGGACGCGGACGTGGTCGCGCCGGTCCACCGTCTCCCGGTCGGCCGAGCCGCTCCCGTGGGCGATCCAGGTGCCGGAGCAGGCCCGCATCACCGGCTCCAGGGCCGTGACCAGGCCGGAGGCGGGGCGGGTGACGTGGATCGTCCCGTCGGCGGAGCGCTCGTGGAGGTAGGGCTCGCGGTTGGCCACCACGATGACCCCCTCGCCGCCGAGGTTGCGGCGCAGGACGTGGCGCAGCCGCTCGGGGTTCCAGGTGGCCCCGGCCTTCGCGTCCTCGGCGGCCAGCGTCGCCAGCAGGTCGCGGACGTCGGCGATGAGCGGCTGGAAGCGGCGCGGCGCGGTGATCTGCCCGGCGGCGCGGAACGGCGCCGTGATCATCCGCCGGAGCTGCGAGGTCCAGGAGATCCAGGAGAGGCGGGCGGCCACCGCCGCGGCCGCCGCGCCCACCAGCCCGACCAGGGCGAAGGCGAAGAAGGTCTGGTTGCGGGTGGTCGCGGCGCGCCGGTCCACGAAGCTCATGTCGTGCACCAGCACCAGGACGCGCCCGTCGGTCGCGCCGCCGACCGGCAGGGCGGTGAGGTGCACCGTCCCGGAGACGCCCTCGGCGGTGCGGTCCCAGCCCTCCGCCCCCGCCGCCCAGGCCTCCGGCGGGAGCCGGTTGCAGGCGAAGTTGCCGGGGTAGCCGAAGGTCTTGAACACCGTGGCGCCGTTCGGGAGGCAGAGGGCCGCCGCCATGAGCCGCTCGTCGAGGACCAGTGCGTCGAGGACGCGGCGCGCCTCCGCCGGGGAGGCGCCGGCCAGGGCCTGCCGCGCCCCTTCCAGGGCCAGGCGCGCGCGCATGGCCAGGTCCCGCTCGGCCCAGGCGAAGGCCTGCCGGTTGAACAGCTCCGAGGCGCCCCAGGCCACCAGGGCCAGGAACGCGGCTAGCACGAAGGCGAACCGGAAAAATGAACGCATGCCGCTCCTTGCTCCTGCGACGGGACCATGTAGAACGGCCCCCGGGAAGGGTCAAGGCGGCAGGGCGCCACCCGCGTGCGCCTGCGGGAAGGCGCACCGCCGGTCCTCCGGCCCCGAAGGGGCGCGCCGCGTGGGCGCGAGCGTTGCCCGCGGCCGGTGCGGCTCCCCGCGGGTCGCTGACCCGGGCGTCGTGCGTCAACCGGCGGTGTTGCGCCGCCCGGCTGCGTTCGACTACTGTTGCGCCTGCAACGGTAACCCGAACGACCCTTCGGGGGCTCGGGGAGACACGCCCCACACATTCGGAGCTCGATATGCGCCGACCCTTGGCCGCCCTGGCAGCGTTCCTGGCCCTCGCCGTCCTCGGGGGCTGTCCCAAGAAGTGGCAGAACGGAGAGTGCGAGACCAGCGAGAACTGCAAGGACCAGGCGGGCTTCGGAAAGGTCTGCGTCCAGGGCCGCTGCCAGGAGTGCGGCCAGGACGGCGACTGCCAGGCCGGCTTCGTCTGCAAGGCGAACAAGTGCCAGCCGCGGCCGGAGTGCGAGACCGGCGCCGACTGCAAGGCCGGGCGGACCTGCCAGGCCGGCGCCTGCGTGGCGATCCCCGGCGCCTGCGCCGCGGACCTCCCGTGCCCCGCCGGCAACGACTGCGTGGAGGGCCGCTGCGTGGCCACGCCTCCGCCGGCCCCGGTCTCCGGTCCCTGTGACGACCTGGGCTCGGTCTACTTCGACTTCGACAAGTCGGAGGTGAAGGCCGACGGGCGCGAGGCCCTGCAGAAGACCGCGAAGTGCGTCTCCGACCAGCACATCACCGCCCTGCGCGTCGAGGGGAACTGCGACGAGCGCGGGACCGCCGAGTACAACATGCACCTCGGGCAGCGGCGCGCCGACGCGGTGAAGAAGTACCTGCACGGCCTGGGCGTCCCGACGGCCGAGGTGAAGACCATCAGCTACGGCAAGGAGCGGCCGGTCTGCACCGAGCACGACGAGACCTGCTGGCAGAAGAACCGCCGCGCCGACGTGAAGCGCTAGGCGCGGCGCTCAGCGCCTGCCGTAGATTTCGGTGAGGCGCGCCAGGCGGCGCGCCTCACCGCCCGCCAGCGCCTCCGCCCGGACCCGCCAGCGCCAGTTGCCGCTGGCGGTCCCGGGCCGGTTCATGCGGGCCTCGGAGCCGAGGCCGAGCACGTCCTGGAGCGGGACCACCGCGGTGCCGGCCACCGACGCCAGCAGCGCCCGGATCATGGTCCAGTGCATCTCCCGGCCGTCGGTGGCGAGGTACTCCCGGGCGAAGGCCTTCTCCGCGGCGACGTCCTCGGCGCTGCGGACGCTGTCGCCGGGTCCGCCGGCCCACCAGCCGGCGACGGTGTCGTTGTCGTGCGTGCCGGTGTAGGCGACGCAGTCGCGCTCGTAGTTGTGGGGGAGGAAGCCGGGGGCCTGCGGGTCGCGGCCGAAGGCGAACTGCAGGATGGCCATGCCCGGCAGGCCGAACCGCCGGCGGAGCGCCTCGACCTCCGGGGTGATGACGCCCAGGTTCTCGGCGAGCAGCGGGAGCGGGCCGAGGGCCCGCTGGAGCGCCTCCAGCAGGCGGGCGCCCGGGCCGGGCAGCCAGCGGCCCCGCCGCGCCGTGGTCTCGCCGGCGGGCACCTCCCAGTAGGCCTCGAGCCCGCGGAAGTGGTCGATGCGGATGCGGTCCACCCGCGCCAGCGTGGCCCGGATCCGCTCGATCCAGAACCGCCACCCGTCGCGCTCCACCGCGGGCCAGTCGTAGAGCGGGTTGCCCCACAGCTGCCCGGTGGCGCTGAAGTAGTCGGGCGGCACCCCGGCGACCAGAT
>JAJZTO010000080.1 GCA_021848865.1 Myxococcales bacterium | reverse complement strand
GCTCCGCCTCGCCGGCCGGCAGGATCAGGTCGAGCGCCGTGGCGCCGCGCCGCGGGTCCTCCACCGCCGCCGCCGCCGGGAAGGCCGCGCGGGCGCGGGCCAGCCCCTCCGGCCCCAGCACCGGCAGGCAGCGCCAGCCGGCGGACCGGTCCTCGATCGCCACCTGCGAGGCGAGCCGGTACTTCGCCAGGTGGGCGCGGAGCGCCGGCCCGGCCTCCGCGGACGCGGCGAGGAGCACCTCGCCCTCCCGGAAGGCCAGCAGCGCGTCCGACACCAGGTGGCCCTTCACCTCCAGGAAGGCGGCGTAGGCGCAGGCGCCGGGGCCGAGCCGCGACACCTCCTGGGTGGACATGCGGTGCAGGAAGGAGACGGCGTCCTTGCCGGAGAGCCGGAGCAGGGTCCGCTCCTCCACCGGTCCCACCGCGGCGCCGTCGCGCGCGGCCGCGAGCCGCTCGGCCTGGGTCATGGCCATGGCCTAACGGCCCGCCGGCCGCTCTTCAACCGGGCCCGCCGCCAGCCGGGCCGCGGCCCAGCGGGCGGCCTCCCGGACCCCCGGGAACTCCGAGTCCAGGTGGGCGCGCACCGCCGCGGCGTGACGCGCCTGCCCCGACCAGCCGGCGGCGAGGAGGGCGTTGCGCAGGAGCCCCTCGTAGCGGGCCCGCGCCAGCGAGGTGCCGTAGCAGTCGCGCTGGTACTCGTCGAAGCGGAGCCGCAGCAGCGCGGAGAGCTCCAGCCCGGGCCGGCGCGGCAGCAGCTCCGGGTCGGCGGAGGGCGCGACGGCCCGGTTCCAGGGGCAGGCGGTCTGGCAATCGTCGCAGCCGAAGACCCAGGGGCCGATGCGCTCCGCCACCGCCGCCGGCACCGCGCCCCGCCGCTCGATGGTGTGGAAGGAGATGCAGCGCCGCGCGTCCACGAAGCCGGGCGCGGGGAAGGCGCCGGTGGGACAGGCCGGGAGGCAGGCCTCGCAGCTGCCGCAGCGCTCCGGGTGGGGAGGGTCCGGCTCCAGCTCCCGGTCCAGGATCACCGTGGCGAGCAGCACCCAGCTCCCGTGGCGCGGCGTGATGAGGCAGCCGTTCTTCCCCACCCAGCCGAGGCCGGCCTGCTGCGCCCAGGCCTTCTCCATCACCGGCGCGATGTCGGAGGAGGCGAAGGCGCGCAGCCCCGGATCGCGCTCCCGCAGCCGGCGCAGCAGGCCGGCCAGCCGCCGCTTCATCACCGCGTGGTAGTCGCGCCCGCGGGCGTAGCGCGCCACCCGCCCCTCGACCGGCTCGGGCGCCGGCGCCGCGGCGTAGGAGAGCGCCAGCGCCAGCACGCTCCGGGCGCCGGGCAGGAGCCGCGAGGGGTCGAGCCGCTCCGCCGCCTGCCCGCCGAGCCAGGCCATGTCGGCCTCCCAGCCGCCGGCCAGCACCCGCGCCAGCGGCCCCGGGTCGAGCGGGCGGGCGCGGGCCACCCCGGCCTCGTGGAAGCCGGCGGCGAGGGCGTCGGCCTTGGCGGCGGCGCTGTCGAGGAGCGGCACGCGTCGAGGATAGCGCGGGCGGCGCCTTCACGCCGGCCGGCCGCCCCACCCCGCCCCGGCGATGGCCACCACCGCGGGGTGGCGGAGCCGGCGCTCCACGGTGATGGCGTAGCAGCGCGAGCGGACCGCGGCGGCGCGGCCCACCGGCACCACCCCGGCCTGGGTGCAGACGTCCCGCTCGACGGCGCTGGGCACGGCGAAGAAGCCCGCGCCGCGGGTGCCGAAGGCCGTGAGCAGGGCGCTGTCGTCGAACTCCCCCACCGGCACGGGCCGCACCCCTTCGGCCTCGAACCACTCTTCCAGGGCCCGCCGGAAGGCGGTGCCCTCGGAGGGCAGGAGCGCCGGGGCCCCGTCGAGGGAGCGCGGGAAGCCGCGGCGAAGCCGGGCCTGGCCCGGCGCGGCGAGGAAGCTGGTGGGGCCGTCGGACAGCAGGTGGGAGAAGGCCCGCACCCGCACCTCCTCCCCGGCCGGCGCGTCGGAGAGCACCACGTCCACCTCGTGGAGCGCCAGCGCCCCGAGGAGCTGGCGCAGCGGCGCCTCCCTGCAGGCCAGCGTCAGGCCCGGCACCGCCGCCACCGCCACCGCCAGGAGCCGCTCGACCACCCCCTTGGGGACGACGTCGGCCACCCCCACGGTGAGCCGGGGCCGCCCCGTGGGCAGGCCCCGCATCGCCTGCTGGAGCTCGCGTCCGGTCCGGAAGATGTCGTCGGCGTAGCGCTGGGCGGTCCGGCCCGCGTCGGTGAGGGCCAGCCGCCGGCCGCGCCGCTCGAACAGCTCCTGCCCCAGGGCCCGCTCCAGGGACCTGAGCTGCGTGGAGATGGTGGGCTGGGAGAGGCGCAGCTCCTGGCTGGCGCGGGCGATGGTCCCGGAGCGGGCCACGGTCCAGAAGTAGAAGAGGTGGTGGTAGTTGAGCCATTCCATGGCGCCTCCGATCACATAGGTCCAGTCTATGCTTCGAATCGATATTTCGTCATGACCCGGCCGCGGCCGGCGACTAGGTTCCTCCCATGATCGCCGTCGCCGGCCCCTGGCTCTGGGGGGCACTCGCGGGAACGGTCCTGCTCCTCCTGGCGCTGGACCTGGGGGTGTTCCACCGCCGCGACCACGCCATCGGGCCTCGCGAGGCGCTGGCCTGGAGCGCGGCCTGGATGGGCGTCGCCCTGGCCTTCGGCGCCGTGCTGTGGGCCACCCGGGGCGCGACGGTCGCCGAGGAGTACCTGGCCGGCTGGCTCATCGAGAAGTCGCTCTCGGTCGACAACCTCTTCGTCTTCGTGGTGATCTTCGGCGCCCTGGGCATCCCCGCCGCGCTCCAGCACCGCGTGCTCTTCTGGGGAATCGTCGCCGCGCTCCTGATGCGGGCCGGGATGATCTGGGGCGGCGCGGCCCTGCTGGCGCGCTTCCACTGGCTGGTCTACCTCTTCGGCGCCTTCCTGGTCGTCACCGGGGTGCGGCTCCACCGGCACCGCCACGACGCGCCCGCGCCCGGCGGTGGCCTGGTGGCCCGGCTGGTCCGCCGCGTCCTGCCGTCCACCCCCCGCCTCGACGGCCACCGCTTCCTGGTCCGTGAAGGCGGCCGCCTGCTGGCGACTCCCCTGCTCACCGCGCTGGTGGTGGTGGAGATCTCCGACGTGGTCTTCGCGGTGGACTCCATCCCCGCCATCTTCGCCGTCACCACCGACCCCTTCGTGGTCTTCAGCTCCAACACCTTCGCCATGCTGGGGCTCCGGTCGCTCTACTTCCTGCTGGCGGGGGCGGTGGATCGCTTCCGCCACCTCAAGACCGGGCTGGCGGCGGTGCTGGTGTTCGTGGGGCTGAAGATGGCGGCGGCCGAGTGGGTGAAGGTGCCGCCGGCCCTCTCGCTGGGGGTGATCGCCACCCTCCTCGGGGCGGCCGTGATCGCCTCGCTCCTGCGGACGGAGCGCCCGGCCGCGGAGCCGCCGGCCGGCTCGCCCTACGGCGACGACAGCAGCCGGCGCGCCACGGCGCCGGCCGCCCAGCCGGCCAGCGAGCCGCCGGCCGCCCCGAGCGCCAGCGCGCCCAGCACCGGCCCCACCGCCGCGTAGGGCGTGGCGTTGGCCGTGACCAGCAGGCCGAAGGCCAGCGCCATGCCCGCCGGGACCGCCACCATGTTCTTCTTCGCGAGCCGCGCCTCGGCCACCGCGGCGAGCGCCAGGGCCAGGCCGGAGAGGACCCAGGGCCACGGGGACGGCAGCAGCGGCCGGTGGCCGGAGACCAGCAGCGGGCCGCCCAGCTCGCCGGAGAGGCGGCGCAGGGTCAGGGCCGTGGCGCCCTTCGGGATGGTCGCGTCGTACCAGTCGGCGGTGTGGTCGGCGGCGACGCGGGCACGGCCGCTGCGCCCCACGCGCACCGAGCGGTAGAGCCGCTCCAGCTTCCCCTCCACGGGCTGCTCGGCGCCGGCCAGCACGTAGCTGGCCGCTCCCTGGCCGGCCTGGCGCAGGTGGCCGACCACCAGCAGCCGGATCCGGCCGGCCGCGTCGGGCGGCAGCGGGACCCGGTCGCCCTCGGCGGAGAGCTCGCCCTCGAAGAGGGCCCGGTTCGGGTAGACGGTGGGCAGCGCGGACAGCAGCACCACCAGCGCGGTGGCCGCGGCGGCGGCGACGGCCAGGGCCCGGTCGGCGCCGGTCCGGGAGAGGCCCGGGCGCACCACCAGGAAGGCGGAGCCCAGCGCCACCGCGGCGACGGCCAGGGCCGCCGTCAGCTCCTCGGTGGCGATGCCGAGGAGGTAGAGGCCGGCCACCGCCGCCACGGCGGCGAGGAGCGCCACCGGGAGGATCCAGCCGGTCAGGGCCTCCTCCAGCCAGAGGGAGAATTCGGTGGGTCGCTGGGCCATGTCGCTCCTCGTCGCTCCTCGGGTCGGGCTTCGGGGCGCGGAGGATAGACGGAGGCCGGCGCGCGGGCAACGGCGGGGCGGTGGCGGCCGGCGCCCGCCGCCACCGGCGGTGCGGGCCGGCCGCGGCCGCCGAAAACTTTACGCGATCGATATCGCCCATACGATGCCGGCATGGCCCGACGCCTCGACCTGCACGAGTGGGACGCGCTGCCAGGCACCGCGGAGCGGGGCGACGGCTGGGCCATGGTCCAGGGCGACTGCGTCGCCACCCTGGAGAAGCTGCCGCCCCGGTCGGCCGACCTGATCTTCGCCGACCCGCCCTACCACCTGTCGAACGGCGGGACCACCTGCCAGTCCGGGCGGCGCGTCAGCGTGAACAAGGGGGGCTGGGACGCCTCCCGCGGCGTCGCCGAGGACCACGCCTTCCAGCGCGAGTGGCTCACGGCCTGCCGCCGGGTGCTCAAGCCCTCGGGCACGCTCTGGGTCTCGGGCACCCAGCACGTCATCTTCTCGGTCGGCTACGCCATGCAGGAGCTGGGCTTCCACCTGCTCAACACCGTCACCTGGTACAAGCCCAACGCCGCGCCCAACCTGGCCTGCCGGATGTTCACCCACTCCACCGAGATCCTGCTGTGGGCCGGCCCGATGAAGACCCGGCCGCTGGGCCACCGCTTCAACTACCGGGAGATGAAGGCGCGCAACGGCGGCAAGCAGATGCGCGACCTGTGGGAGATCGCCGAGCGGCCCGAGCCGGGCGGCGCGCAGGTGGTGTGGCCGCTGCCCACGCCGGGGCCCCGGGAGAAGCAGCACGGCCGCCACCCCACCCAGAAGCCGCTGGCGCTGCTGGAGCGGGTGATCGCGGCCAGCGCCGCCCCCGGCGACCTGGTGGTCGATCCCTTCGCCGGCTCCGGCACCACCGGCGTGGCGGCGGTCGCCGCCGGCTGCCGCTTCCTCGGGGTGGAGCGCGACCCCGCCTACCTGGAGCTCGCCGCCCGCCGCCTCCGCGGCTCGCCGCTCGACCGGCTCGACCCGGCCCGGCTGCCCCGGTAGCGCGACCCCGCCGGGGCGACGCCGCGCTTCTCGCTGCGCGGAGCCCGTGGTAAGCAAGCCCCGTGAAGCCGGAAAGCCCCGAGACCGAGGCCGGCAGCGCCGACGGGCTGATCGGCGATCCCTCCTCGCTGAAGCCGGGCGATCGGGTGGTCTACCCGAACCAGGGCGTGTGCCGGGTGACCGGCACCGACCTCCAGGAGATCGCCGGGCAGAAGCTGGAGCTGGTGCGGATGGTCCGCGAGGAGGACGGCGCCGCGGTGCTCATCCCGCGCGCCAAGGTCGCCTCGGTCGGGCTCCGCCGCGTCGCCAGCCGCTCCTACATCGAGGGGGTCTTCCACTACCTGGCGGCGCAGTACACCGACCCGGAGCTGGACTGGAAGATCCGCCACCGCGACAACGCCGACCGCCTGGTCACCGGCGGCGTGCTCGGCGTGGCCGAGGTGGTGAAGGGGCTTCACTCCCTGTCGCACATCCGGCCGCTCCCCACCAAGGAGCGGGAGCAGTACGACAGCTCGCGCCACCTGCTGGTGGCCGAGGTGTCGGCCTCGCTGGGCGTGCCGCCCTCGGTCGCCGAGGACTACGTCGACTACGCGCTGATGCCCCCCGCGGGCGTGACCTTCAAGCTGAAGCCGCCGCCCCGGCCGGTGGAGCTGCCAGTGCGCTTCGCCCGCCGCAAGCCGATCGCCAAGGCGGAGGAGGAGCTCGGCCTCGACGACCTGGGGCTGGAGCTCGGCGAGCTCGGGGAGCTGGGCGAGGGCGCCGCCGCCGAGGAGGGCGCCGAGAAGGGCGAGGAGGCGGCCGGCGCCGAGGGGGCCGAGGGCGAGGCGGGCGCCGAGACGGCGGAGGAGCCGCCGGCCCGCGCCGTGCCGCCCGCCAAGGGGAAGCCGTCCCCGAAGAAGGCCGCCCCGGCGCCGAAGAAGGCGGCGAGGAAGCCGGCGGCGCGGCCGGGACCGAAGCCCGCCAGGACGGCCGCCAAGGCGGCACCGAAGAAGGCGGCACCGAAGAAGCCGGCCCACAAGCCGGCGAAGAAGGCGGCGCGAGGGGGCAAGAAGTGATCCGCATCGTCACGCTGGCCCCCTACGACGAGACCGACCTGGCGTGGCTCGGGAAGACGCTCTACACGGCCTTCGGGCTGGGGACGGAGCTGGCCGGGGAGCGGAAGCCGCCGGCCTCGGCCGAGCTGGCCGGCGGGCGCACCGACGCCGAGAAGCTGGTCCAGGCGGCCGGCGCGCCGCGCGTCGTCGCCGACGACAAGATCCTCTTCCTCTCCGCCGCCGACCTGGCGCTGCCGCCCGGACCGCTGGGCGAGCCGCCGGCCTGGGGCTTCGCGCAGCAGGGGGGCGTGCGGGCCGTGGTCTCGACGCGGCGGCTGCCGGCCCGCGGGGCCACCGAGGCCTCGGTGGAGAACTGGCGGCGGCGGCTGGCCCGGGAGTGCATCCACTTCGTGGGCCACCTCTGGGAGCTGCACCACTGCTACGACCCGCGCTGCGCCATGCACCCGTCCTGGTCCCCGGACCTGGCGCCGAACCCGGACGCCGTGCTCTGCAACTTCTGCCGCGAGAAGAGCGAGCGGAAGATCCGGCTTGCGAAGACCTGAGAGCGCCCTCCCTGCCCTGCTGCGCCGCCGCGCCGGGGAAGCGATCCGGGGCTGGGCCGGCGCCGCCCGCCGCCTGCGCCTCGCCCTGGTCGCGCTGCTCTGGCCGCCGCGCCCGCGCCACGCCGCCGCGGCCTTGGCGCTGGCGGTGGCGGCCGCCGGGCTCGGCGGGCTCGCCTTCCAGCGAAGCCTGCCCGACCGCCTGCCGGCCGATCTCGACTGGCGCGCGGCGGCGGCGGTCCTGGACCGGGACGCCCGGCCCGGCGACGCGGTGGCGGTCTCGCCCCGGTGGGCCGACCGGGCCCGGCTGGCGCTCCCCGCCTGGCTGCCGGTGCTGGACCTTCCGGGCGATCCCGCCGAGCCGCTCTGGGGCGTCCGCCGGGTGTGGCTGCTCTCGCTGCCCGACGCCCCCGGCGCGGACGGAGCGGCGGCGCGCGAGCTGGCGGCGCGCTCCGCCGGCGGGCAGGCGACCCAGCGGCTCGGCGCGCTGGCGCTCTCGCGCCACGACCTGG
Organism: Myxococcales bacterium; assembly: GCA_021848865.1. Classification (GTDB taxonomy): domain Bacteria; phylum Myxococcota; class Myxococcia; order Myxococcales; family Anaeromyxobacteraceae; genus JACRMN01. Next base: position 2,116 of record JAJZTO010000080.1, on the reverse strand, counting down.
CCGCGCCGGCGATGCCGCTGGCCTTCCTCCCGGACCTGCTGGCGAGGGCCTCGGTCCGGCTCGGTGGGGCGCCCTGCCCCGGCGCCGGCGGCGCCTTCCGCTGCGGGGACCGGTCGGGCGCGGCGCGGGAGGTTCGCGAGGTCGGCGGGCTGCCGAGGCCCTGCCTCGTGCTCGCGCCCGACGCGGACGCGCCCCTCACCGTCGAGATCTCCGGCCTGCCCGCCGGGCGCGTGATCTCCGGCCACGCCGGGCGCGTCGGGGCGGCGGGTCGCGCGCTCCACCTCGCGGTGCGCGCCGGTGCGGCGGAGGCCGGCCTCGACGTCGACGGCCCCGGCTGGCGCCCCTTCGAGCTGCCGGCCGGCGGCGCCGGGACGGTGACCTTCACGGTGGAGCCCGCGCCGGGCCCGCCGGGCCTGGTCTGCGTGGACGCCGCGGTGCTGCCGTGATCGGGCTCGCCGCCGCGGCCGCCGTGACCCTGGCGCTCGCCTGGACCGGGCGCGCCCTCGCCGGCCGCTGGGGCGCGCTGCTCGCCCCGGCGCTGCTGTGGCTCGACCCGCGGGCGCTGGACGCGGTGCGGGCCTGGCCGGGCCGCTCGGCCGCGCCGCCGCTCCTCACGCTGGTCCTGTCGGTGCCGGCGGCGTCGCTCGCCGCCATGGCCGGCGGCCTGCTCCACGGCGCCTGGCGCGCGGCGCGCGCGGCCCGGCAGCGCGAGGGCAACGCGCGGCACGAGGCGCTGCTGCTCGCGGGAGCGGTCCTGCCGCTGGCGCTCGCCGCCTGGCCCGGCGCCGGCCTCGGGACGGCCCTCGCCGCCCTGCCCTTCCTCTCGCTCCTCGGCGCCCGGGCCCTGGTCGCCGCCGGCGCCGCGCTCTGGCCCGGCCGGGAGGCGGGCGTCACCGCGTCGCTGGCGCTGCTCGTCCTCCTCCCCGGGGGGCGGGCCGCGGTCCACGCCTGGCCGTACGGCTTCGCCGCCTGGAACGAGCTGGCCGGCGGCGCGCCCGGCGCGGCCTCGGCCGGGCTGCCGCGGCAGCCGGGCGGCGACGCCCCCGCCGCGCTCCTCGACACCATCGGCGCCCACGCCGTCCCGGGCGCGCGCATCTGGTGGGACCGGACGGCGCCCGCCGCGGTCGAGCGCTGGCGGCGCGAGGGGCGGCTGCGCGCCGACCTGCGCCCGGCCCGCGGCCCGGAGGAGGCCGACCTGGCGGTCTGGACCTGCGACCCGCGGGAGCGGGACGGCGAGTACCGCATCTGGACCGCCTTCGGCACGGCGCGGCCGGTGGACGGCCTCTTCCTCGACGAGGTGCCGCTGGCGCTGCTCTACGCGCGCGCCGGGGCCTGGAGGTGAGGCGGCCCCGGCGGCAGGGCGACGCACCTGCCCCGGGGTCGGCCCGCCGCAGTCCCCCGCCGCTTGACCCCGGCCGACAAGCGGTTACTTATGGGGGTAGTTCGTTCAATCGGGGGCGAACTGGCTTCGACGGAGGATGGACAGCGCAGGGTGCGCGCCGTGGTTGGTCACCAGGCCACGTAAAAAGGGGACCAAGCAGAAACGCGAACGAGCCCATGGCTCTCGCGGCCTAAAGTGCCGCGCATCCCCCCGTGAGCGCCGGGTAACGGGGTCAGATGTCAGCTCCGGCTGGACCGTGGCGGGAGCCGAGCCGCCTAGACACGGTCGAGACGTAAGGGCGAGGACGTGAGCGCTTGCAGGCCCGGAGGTTGGCGCCCACGTAAATTCTCCGGGATACGCGCGTAGGGCCCTTCACTGGAAGTCTTTCGGACCCGGGTTCGATTCCCGGCGCCTCCACCATTTTTTTCCAAGCTCTACGGGGCAGTTGCCAGCGGATGGTCGCTGGCGCCATTACGGCGCCATGACCTGACGCTACGCGCCCCGGGGCTTGTTTCCGATCCTGCGTCGGGAATCCGGACGAGGCTCTGGCCGCCCGGGATTCAGGCTGGTGGGGACGCTGCGCTTGATCCGGTTCCGCAGACAGCTTGGCCACGCTGGGCGTGATCCGGTCCGGCAGACACCAGCCGGAGGGCGGACACGGTGGCGTGACGCCCTCCGGGTCGCGCCCAGGAGGAGGCCTGCGCCGCCCCTCGAGGACTCCACCCCCGACGCAGA
>JAJZTO010000079.1 GCA_021848865.1 Myxococcales bacterium | reverse complement strand
CGGCGCCGGTCCCTTGCGACGCGAGGCGCCCATACACCCGCGGTGTGGCCCAGGGCGGGGCAAGCCCCGCCCCTACGGCGCGAGTCCCTTGCGGCGCGAGGCGCCCATACACCCGCGGTGTGGCCCAGGGCGGGGACAAGCCCCGCCCCTACGGCGCGAGTCCCTTGCGACGCGAGGCGCCCATACACCCGCGGTGTGGCCCAGGGCGGGGACAAGCCCCGCCCCTACATTTGCGCGACATCCCGGGCGCAACGGACGCCGGGGACCGCCGGGCAACCTGGGTCCCGTTTCCGTAGGGCGGGGGCTTGTCCCCCGCCCGAGGATCGTTCCCCGGCCCCACGAACCGGGTCGACGCGAGCGGGCACGTTCATCACGGCGCCCGGTCGACGCCGGAGGGCTCCTCCGGCTCCCCCGCCGCCGGCGAGAGGTGGGGCGCGCCGCGCCTACTGCACCCGCAGCCCGAGGTTGGCCACGGGCTGCGCCCTCTCGCAGTTGATCCACTCGTGGGCGTCGAGGAGCACCGCGTCCTCGTGCGTGCCCACCGGCATGAGCACGGTGCGCTCCCGCTCCAGCTTCTCGTCCACGAAGATGGGCAGGCCGAAGAGGGCGAAGGGCGGCTCGGCGCCCGCCTCGCAGGGCAGGAAGCGGCGCGCGAACTCGGCCTCGGAGACCAGCTCGGCGCTGCCGCCGGTGGCCTCGTCGATGGCGCCGAGGTTCACCTTCTCGCTGGCGCCGACCACCGCCAGCGCCAGCTCGCCGTGCACCCGCACCACCACCGTCTTCATCACCCGCCGGCCGCTGACGTGCTCCGCCGCCGCCAGCTCCTGCGCCGTCATCACCGGAACGTGGACGTGGTGCTCGAAGCCCGAGTGCCGCAACCGGAGATGCGCCTCGATCATGGTGGGGATCATCTGCTCCTCCCGACGGGACCGGCCCGTGCGCCCTCTCATGGTGCGCCCCGCGCCGGCTCCCCGACACACCCCTTTCGTGGGCCACGGCCTCGGCCGGCCGTCCCCCCCCCTCGCGGGAGCGCGCGGCCGGGCGCGGGACGGCTACCGCGGAGCGGCGCGCCGGCCGGCGGCCACGAACCACAGCCAGGCGGCCGCCTGGGCGGCGGCCAGGGCGCCGAAGGTCGCCCGGTGCGCCGCCTCGGGCGAGAAGCCCCGGGCCGACAGGGCGTCGATGGCGCCCCCCATGCCCCACTGGATGGCGAAGGCGCCGACGAAGACCAGCAGGTTCAGCGCGGTGTTGGCGCGGCCCGAGAGCGCCACCGGGAAGCCGCGGGCCGCCTCGGCGTAGACCAGGGTGCCGACGCTGGACGAGGCGCCGTAGAGCACCCAGAGGAGCCGGGTGTGCGGCACCGCCTCGAGGACGATGGCGGCGAGCACGGCGACGGCGACCGGGATCCCGGCGCCGAGGAGGTGGGCGGTCCGGACGCCGCGGCGGGCCAGCGGCGTCGCCGACAGCCCCAGGACGACGTAGGAGAGCAGCATCGCCAGCCCCATGGCCGCCAGGTGGCCGGCCACCGCCGCCGGGGGGTGGTGGTTCACGTGCTGCAGCCAGCTCGCCGACCACAGCCCCTGCACGGCCATGAACCCGCCGGTCGAGACCAGCGCCGTCGGCGCCACGCGCCAGAAGTGGACGCTGCGGTAGACCCGGGCGAGCCCGCGCCACTGCTCCCGCAGCGGCTCGGGCGGCACGGCCCGCGCCGCCTCGGGCACCCCGAAGCGGACGGCCGCGGCCGCCGCCAGCGCCGCCGCGGCCAGCGCCAGGAACACGGTGCGCCAGCCGGTGACCCGCAGCGCCGCCTCCATCGGCGCCGAGGAGGCCAGCGCCCCCAGGCCGCCCGCGGTCATGATCCAGCCGGTGAGCGCCGCCTGGCGCTCCGCCGGGAACCAGGCGGAGAAGGCCTTGAACGCCGCCATCAGGCAGGCCGAGACCCCCAGGCCCACCAGGGCGCGGCCGGCCGCCAGCGCGGCCAGGCTGTGGCCGGCGGAGAAGGCGACGGCGCCGGCGGCGGCGACGAGGAGCAGCGCCGACTCGACGCGGCGCGCGCCGAAGCGGTCGAGGAGCACGCCCAGCGGGAGCTGCGCCGCCGCGAAGGCCAGGAAGTAGGCGCCGGTGAGCAGCCCCATGGCCGCCGCCGAGAGCGACAGCTCGCGCAGCAGCACCGGGCCCACCACCGCGTTCACGGTGCGGAACAGGTAGGAGAGGAAGTAGGCGCCGGCGAAGGGCAGGACCAGCCGGGCCGCGGCGGCGCCGCGCGGTCCGGGGGGCGGTGCCGTCATCTCCCGGCCACCGGGAGCGCGTCGGAGGGCGAGCGCATGGCGCGCATCATGCCAGAAGTCGAGCGCCCCGCCGTCGCAGGGGCGGCCCGGCGGCGAGGAGGCGCAGATCGCGCTTGCCCTGGCGCGCGGGGGGAGCGGATGCTAGGCACGGTCCGTCCGCCGGGAGCCCGCCATGGCCTTCAAGCACCTGCTGGTCCACGTCGACTCGACGGAGCGCTGCGCCGAGCGGCTCGACCTGGCCTTCTCCATGGCGCGCAGGAACGGCGCGCGGCTCACCGGCCTCTTCGCGGAGAGCGACGTCCTCGGGCCCGGCCTGGTGGGGCGCCGCTCCCGCGACGCCATGCTCCAGGCCATGGCCCAGGCCCGCGCCGGCTTCGAGGGGCGGGCCGGCGGAACGGTGGCCACCGAGTGGTGGGCCATCGAGCCGGGCGAGTACGGGGTGGTGGTGGGCCAGGCGGAGATCTGCTGCCGCTACGCCGACCTCGCCATCTTCGGCCAGCACGACGCCGAGGGGGCCCGCGTGCCCGAGGACCTGGCGGACCAGGTGGTCCTCCACTCCGGGCGCCCGGTGCTGGTGGTCCCGTCGGTCGGCCGCTACCCGGAGCTGGGCCGCCGGGTGCTGGTGAGCTGGAACGGCAGCCGCGAGGCGGCCCGCGCCCTCCATGACGCGCTCCCCTACCTGGAGGCGGCCGAGGCGGTGCACGTGCTCGCCTTCCAGCGGCCCCCCAAGGGCGTGAACCTCATGCCGCCGCTGGACGTGGTGGCCCACCTCGCGGCCCACGGCGTCCAGGCCCGCTACGAGCCGGTGATGGTGGACGTGGAGGAGATCGACGTCGCCGACATGCTGCTCTCCCGCGGCTTCGACCTGCAGGTCGACCTCACCGTGATGGGCGGCTACGCCCACGGCTTCCCCTCGGCCCGGATCTCCTCCAGCACCCGCAAGGTGCTGCGCTCGATGACCACGCCGGTCCTCATCTCCCACTGACCCGGAGGCGCCGTGTACCAGATCGCCCCGCACCAGATCCCCATCGTCACCACCTTCGAGCCGCCGCCGGGCCTGGAGGTCGAGCGCATCGTCGGACCGTGCTGGGGGATCACCGTCCGCAGCCGGAGCCTGGTCGGCACCACCTGCGCCGGCTGCCAGACCCTCTTCGGCGGCGAGATCACCCTGTTCACCGACCTCGCCAACGACAGCCGCAACGAGGCCATGAACCGGCTGGAGCAGCACGCCCGGGCCATGGGGGCCAACGGCGTGCTGGGCATGCGCTTCGACTCCAGCGAGCTCATGCAGAACGCCAACGAGATCGTCGCCTACGGGACGGCGGTGGTGCTCCGGCCCACGCGGGCCTGATCGGCCCGGGGCGCCGTGAGCCGGCTTCCCCGACCGCTGGCGCGCCGCATCGACCGGCTGGCCCGGCGCGCCCACGCGTTCCACCGCTGGGCCCACCACCCGCTCTGCGACGCCTACCGGCCCGAGCTGCTGGCCGTGGGACGGCGCGGCCGCCTCTGCCGCGGCTGCACCCTCACCGCCGCCGGCGTCGCCGCGGGGATCGCCGCCGGGCTGGTCGCGCCGCCGCTCCCGGCGGTGGCGCTGGCCGCGGGCGCGGGCTCCTTCGGGGCGGCGGCCCTGGCGGCGCTGCGGCCGGCGCCCGGACGGCGCCGCTCCAAGGTCGCGACCCGCTTCGCCCCGGCGGCGCTGGGAGGAGCGGTGCTCGCCGCCGGCCTCGCGGCGGGGAACGCCACCGGGATCGCCGTCGCCGCGGCCGCGGCCGCGCTGTTCGGCCTCGGGGTCCGGTATTACCGGCGGCGCGGGCCCGACCGCAGCGCCTGCGACCGCTGCCCGGAGCGGCCGGCCTCGGCGACCTGCAGCGGCCTGCGCCCGCTCGCCCGGCGCGAGCGGGCCTTCCGGCGGCTCGCCGGAAGGTGGATCGCCGCGAATTCGCGAAGTTAGGTATTTGCTTAATACTTTCGCGGGCACCCAAAGGGGCACTATCCCGGCGTCCCGGGTGTGGCGCATCGTCGCATCCAGGGGCGGGGTACGCGATGACGCACACGAAGCAGGTGGGGCTCGGCGTGGTCGCCGGCGTGATCGGGGCGGTCGCGTTGATCTACGGTTTCGGCGTCGAGCCCACCGCCCTGAACCTGGGCGTGGTCTCGATGATCTGCGTCTCGCTGGCGGTGGCCCTGGTCGAGCTCTTCAGCGAGCAGTCACTCGACATCCACCGCTAGGCCCCCCCTCAGGTGGGGTTCGGCACGTCGATGTGCAGCTCGACGCGGCGGTTCTTGGCGCGCCCCGCGGCGGTGCCGTTGTCGGCGACCGGCTTGGTCTCGCCCAGCCCGAGCACCAGGATCTGCTTCTCCTGCACGCCGCGGCTGGTGAGCACGCGCTTCACCGCGTCGGCGCGGCGCAGGCTCAGCTCCTCGTTCTGCCGGGCGCTGCCGGTGGAGTCGGTGTGCCCCTCGACCCGCACCCGGTCGTCCGCGTACTTGGCGATGACGTCGCCCACCTTGGTGACCTGGTCCACCGCCTCGGGCTTCAGCACCGCGCTGCCGGTGTCGAAGAGGATGTCGCCCTGCATCTGCACCAGCAGGCCGTTCTCCGTCTTCTTCACCTCGGCGACCCTCTCCAGATCCTTGCGCTGCTTGTCGAGGTAGAGCCCCACCGAGCCGCCGGCCAGGGCCCCGACGCCGAGGCCGATGAGGGCCCCCTTGCCGCCGCCGATCAGGGCCCCCACGCCCGCACCCGCCGCACCGCCGACGCCGGCGCCGATGGCGGTGTCCCGGCCGGCGGTGGCGCAGCCGGCCCCCAGTGCCAGGGCCGCGACCGCGGCCGTCATCCGGATGCTGTTGCGATTCATGGTGTCCCTCCGTTGGTCCCGCCGGCGGCAACGCCGGAGCGAGGCTCTTTCTACTCCAGGACCGCCGATCCGTGTGCACCCGGAAGGGGTGTGGGACGGACGGCCACGTCGACCGCCGCTAGAGTCGCGGCATGCCCATCGTCATCCGTTTCCACCAGCTCGGGGGGCCCGAGGTCCTCCGCGTCGAGGACCTCCCCACCGCCGCCCCCGGCCCCGGTGAAGCGCGCGTGCGCCACACCGCCATCGGCGTGAACTTCATCGACACCTACCACCGCTCCGGCCTCTACAAGGTCCCGCTCCCCTCCGGCCTCGGCTCCGAGGCGGCCGGGGTGGTCGAGGCGGTCGGTCCGGGCGTGACCCACGTGGCCGCGGGCGACCGCGTCGCCTACGCCGGCGGCGCGCCCGGCAGCTACGCGCAGTTCCGCGTCATGCCCGCCGACCGGCTGGTGAGGCTCCCCGCCGACATCGGCGACCGGCCGGCCGCGGCGGCGATGCTCAAGGGCATGACGGTGCAGTACCTCGTCACCCGCACCTACCCGGTGAAGGCCGGCGACACCGTGCTGGTCCACGCCGCCGCCGGCGGCGTCGGCCTCATCGCCTGCCAGTGGCTCAAGGCCCTGGGCGCCACCGTCATCGGCACCGTGGGCTCCGACGCCAAGGCGGAGCTGGCGCGCGCCCACGGCTGCGACCACGTCATCGTCTACACCCGCGAGGACTTCGCCGCGCGGGTGAAGGAGATCACCGGCGGCCGCGGCGTCCCGGTGGTCTACGACCCGGTGGGACGAAGCACCTTCACCGGTTCGCTCGACAGCCTGCGGCCGCGGGGCCTGATGGTGAGCTTCGGCAACGCCTCGGGGCCGGTGCCGCCGGTGGACCTGCTCCAGCTCTCCAGCCGCGGCTCCCTCTACGTCACCCGGCCCACCCTGGTCCACTACACCGCGACCCGCCCCGAGCTGGAGGCGACGGCCGCCGACCTCTTCGCCATGATGCGCTCCGGCAAGGTGAAGGTGGAGCCCTCGGCCGCCTACCCGCTGGCCGAGGCGGCCCGGTGCCACCGGGACCTGGAGGCGCGCCGGACCACCGGATCGCTGCTGCTGGTGCCCTGATCCGCTCCGCGCGACTTCACCCCGGGGCAATGCCGGCCTGCCCCGGGTGGTGCGACCCCAACAGGGCTCCCCCTGGCGCGGCGCGCGCCGCGGCGCCACCCTACGATTCCTGGCAGGAGGAATCGACATGGCGACCATCGAGAAGCACGTCACCCGCGAGGTGATGGCGCTGGACGACTCCACCCCCTGCGCCGACGCCGCCCGGCTGATGTCGGAGCGCAAGATCGGGTCGATCGCGGTCCGGCGCGGCGGCAAGATCGTGGGGCTGGTGAGCGAGCGCGACCTGGTGGGGCGGGTGCTGGCCCGCGGCGCCTCGGCGGGGCTCCCCATCGGCGAGGCGATGCGCACCGACCTCCCGGTGCTGCCCGTCGACGCCGACGAGCGGGAGGTGGCCGACATCATGAAGAGCCACTTCACCCGCCACCTGCTGGTGGAGCAGGGCGGCGAGATCCGCGGGGTCATCTCGATGCGCGACGTGATCCAGCTCATGCTGGACGAGAAGCAGTTCCTCATCGACCAGCTCCACGTCTACATCGGCGGCCGCTGAGCGCCGGCGGCCGCGCCGGCGCCGCGGGCCGGGGCGCGATCCCGCCCCTGGATCGCGCCGGCCTTGGGCTACAATCCCGCGCCGATGATGGTGGACAGGGACACCCTCCCCGGGGACGAGCCCGGGCCGGCGGCGGCGCCGCCGGGCGCCCGCCGCCCCTACCTGGTCGTGCTCTCCGGCCCGCAGTTCGGCGACCTCGTCGAGCTGGTGCCGGGCCAGGAGATCGCCATCGGCCGCCGGGCCGACGCCGGGATCTTCATCCCCGACGAGGGGGTCTCGCGCCGGCACGCCGGGGTGACCGCCGGCGCCGACCACGCCGTGCTCCGGGACCTGGGGAGCCAGAACGGCACCTGGGTGGAGGGCGAGCGGATCACCGAGCGGCGGCTCGCCGACGGCCAGCGCTTCCAGCTCGGCGCCCACACCACGCTGAAGTTCGTCTGCTGCGACGACGTCGAGGCCGACTACCAGCGGAAGCTGGCGCAGGGCGCGCTGCTCGAGCCGCTCACCGGCCTCTACAACCGGCGCTACTTCCTGGAGCGGATGTCGGTGGAGCTGGCGGCGGCGCAGCGCCACGGCCGCGCCCTGTCGCTCCTGCTGCTCGACGTGGACCACTTCAAGCTGGTCAACGACCGGCTGGGCCACGCCGCCGGCGACGAGGCGCTGCGGATGCTGGCGCGGGTGCTGCTCGGGGCGCTGCGCAAGGAGGACGTGCTGGCCCGCTTCGGCGGCGAGGAGTTCATCGTCCTGGCGCGGGAGACCACGCTGACCGGGGCCCACGCCCTGGGGGAGCGCATCCGCAAGGCGGTGGAGCGCTCCCGCTTCAGCTTCGACGGCGCCGAGGTGGCGCTGACCGCGAGCCTGGGCGTCACGGTGTTCCCGGGGGAGCCCGCCTTCGCGGGCGGGCGCGCCGGCGGGGAGCTGCTGGAGACGGCGGACCGGGCCCTCTACCGGGCCAAGCAGGCCGGCCGGAACGCCGTCGTGGCCCTGTCGATGGACCGCTGAGCTACCGGGGGTCGAACCGGCCGGCGGCCTTGAGGAGCTTCAGCACCGCCAGCTGCGCCTTGAGCTGCTCGGTGACGCTCGCCAGCTCGGCGGTGGTGAGCTGGGCGTTGGCGTCGGAGGCCTCGAGGTAGGTCGCGGCGCCGGCCTTGTAGTTCACGTCCACCAGCCGCTGGTTCTCCCGCGCCAGGTCCACCGTCTCGCGGGCCTTCTGCCGGTTGGCGGCGGCCGCCTCCAGCTCCAGCCGGGCCCGGCGCACCTCGTCGCGGGCCTTGAGCCGGGCGCTGCGGAGGTTGGCCTCGGCCTCGGCCACCTTGGCGCCGTTCTCGGTGAGCTCCGCCTCGCGCAGCGTGCCGTCGAACAGGGTCCAGTTCAGCGCCAGCCCCAGCGCCCAGGAGGACTGCGTCCCGGTGAACCCGGCGACGTTGGCCCACTGGTAGCGGCCGAAGGCCCCCAGCGAGGGCAGGTAGCGTCCCCAGACGGTGCCGCGGGAGCGCTCCACCGCCGTGACCGCCGTCTCGGCCGCCTGCACGTCGGGCCGGTCCCGGACCACCCCGTCCTCCAGCTCGCCCTCGGGCGGCGGGGCCGCCGGCTCGGGCGGCGCCTCGACGTCGAAGTCGGCCCGGGGGCGCCCCAGCATGGTCGCCAGGGCCGAGCGGGCCGAGTCGTAGCCGGCCCGGGCCGACTTGAGGTCCTGCTCCGCCTTGGCCCGGTCGATCTCGGCGCGGAGCAGCGCCACCTTGGGCGCGGTGCCGGCCTCGAAGCGCACCTTGGCGTCCTTCTCGTGGTCGAGCGCCACCGAGAGCTGCCGCTCGGTGATCTGCACCGCGAACCGGCCGCCCACCGCGCCGAAGTAGAGCTGGGCCACGCCGAAGAGGATCTCCCGCCGCGCCGCCTCGGTCCCCTGCGCCGAGGCCTTCTCCCCGGCGCGGGCCGCCGAGATGCCGAACCAGAGGGAGGGGGCGATGAGCGGCACCGTGGCCTGGACCTGGGCGCCGACCTGGTCCTTGGCCTGCAGCGTCGCGTCCACGGTCCGGAGGGGGTTGCCGGTGACGTAGCGAGGCGTCGCGCCGGCCCCGAGATCCAGCACCTCGTACTGCGTCGGCAGGGAGATCGAGGCCCTCACCGAGTTGTGCGTCCAGGTCGCGCCGGCGGTGATCTGCGGCAGCTGCTGGCTCCAGGCCTTCCAGCCCCGCGTGCGGGCCTGGTCGAGCCGGGCGCGAGCCGCCTGCAGGTCGAGGTTCCCGGCCTGGGCCTCGCGGAGGGCCTCGTCGAGGGTGAGGGCCCTGGCGCCGGGCGCGGGCTGGGAGAGGAGCAGCACGGCGGCGATGGCGATGGCGGTCATGCGGTTTCCTCTCCGGCGCGCCGGCGAGGAGTGCGAGGACCGCCCCCTCCCGGACCGGACATGTGGATGCTTCTTGCCCGGTTCGGGCCGGAGATCAAGCGCTCCGTGGGGTGGCGGTCAGCCGCCCAGGTCCTCGATCTCCTGCTCGATGTCCTTGCGGTCCTCGGCGTCCGGCTTCAGCCGCAGGTAGGCGTGGAACTCCTCCAGCGCCCGGGCCCGCCGGCCGTGCACCTTGTTGTAGAAGCCCAGGTAGTAGTGCGGCATGGGGTTCTCGCGGTCCTCCTTCGCCGCCCGCTCGTACCAGGGCACCGCGGCCGCCTCGCCCTGCGAGTCGTGCACCGCGCGGGCGATGCGGTAGTAGAGCTCCGTGAGGCGGGGGTCGGCCCGGAGGGCCTCCCTGTAGATCTGGATGGCCTGCGACGCCTGGCCGAGCTTCATCCGGCAGTCGGCCAGCTCCATCCGCAGCCGCGGCTCGCGCGGCGCGAGCTGCACCGCCTTCTCCAGCAGCGGCGCCGCGTCGCCGAAC
>JAJZTO010000078.1 GCA_021848865.1 Myxococcales bacterium | reverse complement strand
AAGGTGGCGTTCTCCGAGAGGAAGCCGTAGCCGGGGTGGATGGCGTCGGCGCCGGTCACCTCGGCGGCCGAGAGGATGGAGCGGATGTTGAGGTAGCTGTCCCGGGACTGCGGCGGCCCCACGCACACCGCCTCGTCGGCGAAGCGGACGTGCAGCGACTCGGCGTCGGCGGTGGAGTGGATGGCGACGGTCCGGATGCCCAGCTCGCGGCAGGCGCGGATCACCCGCAGGGCGATCTCGCCCCGGTTGGCGATGAGGACCTTCTTGAACATGCGGCCCCCGCCGGCTACGCCGGCTCGACGCGGAAGAGCGGCTGGCCGAACTCGACCGGGGTGGCGTTCTGCACCAGGACCTCGGCGACCACCCCCTCCACCTCGGCCTCGATCTCGTTCATCAGCTTCATGGCCTCGACGATGCAGAGGACCTGGCCCTTCTTCACCTTCGTGCCCACGTCCACGTAGGGCGGCGAGTCGGGCGACGGCGCCCGGTAGAAGGTGCCGACGAAGGGCGAGGTGACCAGGGTGCCCGGCTTCTCGGCCTTCTCCGCCTTCTCGGCCCTGGGCGCGCCGGCGGGCGGCGGGGCGGCGGGGACCGCCACGGCCACCGGGACGTGGGCCGCCACCGGGGCGGGAGGCGGGGCCGGATGGCCGCGGCGGATGACGACCTTGTGGCCGGAGCGGGCCCAGACCAGGCTGGTCACGTCCGTGCCCTCCAGGATCCCCACCAGCGCCTTCACCTCCTGCATGGTGAAGGGGCCCTCGCCCGTCCCGCCGCTGCCCTGCCCCGTCCGCTTGGTCGCCATGCCGCCTCCCGTGGTGCTGGTGCCGCGCCGAGCCTGGAAGTCTACCCCGCCACCCGGGTCAGGTACTCGCCCGACCGGGTGTCGATGCGGAGGACGTCCCCCTCGTTGATGAAGAGGGGCACGTTCACCACGAAGCCGGTCTCGAGGGTGGCCGGCTTGGTGGCCCCGGACACGGTGTCGCCGCGGACGCCCGGGTCGCACTTCGCCACCCGCAGGTCCATGGCGTTGGGCAGGGTCACCCCGATGGCCTTGCCGTTGAAGAACATGATGTGGGTGGTGGTGTTGTCCTTGATGAAGTGGGCGGCGTCGCCCATCTGCTCGACGGTGAGGAAGGTCTGCTCGTAGTTCTTGTTGTCCATGAAGTTGTAGTGGTCGCCCTCGCGGTAGAGGTACTGCATCTCCCGCTCCTCCACGTCGGGCTTCCCCACCACGTCGCCGGACTTGAAGGTCTTGTCGATGGTGCGGCCGGTGAGCAGGTTCCGGATGCGGGTGCGCACGAAGGCCGAGCCCTTGCCGGGCTTCACGTGCTGGAACTCGACGATCTCCCAGGGCTCGCCGTCGATCTCGATCTTCAGCCCGCGCCGGAAGGCGCTGGTGTCGAGGGTGTCTGCCATCTCTTGTCGCTCCTTCTTTCCTTGGAAACGTGCGTGCGCGGGCGGCGTCCACCACCGCCCGCGGGACGGCGCTCCCGGGCGGCCGGGCTAGAGCTCCGACCTCACCTTGGGGGCCGTGATGCGGAGGAGGAAGCGCGCCTTCCCGAGGTTTCCCTCGGGGCGGAGCGCCACCGCCATGAAGTAGTCCGGCGAGACCAGCCGGGCCACCGTCCAGAGCCGGCCGGTGTTCACCGACAGCTCCGCCAGGTCGCCCGCCTCGTGGGCGCCGGCCGCGTCCCGCGCGCTGCGGAACAGGCTGGAGTACTCCACCAGGAGGGACTTCACGTCGAGGCCCGCCTCCTCGGCGACCACGTGGGTGTCCACCTCGATGCCGTCCACCCCCATGAGCGAGCAGGCCACGGCGCCGTCGACGCCCTTGCACACGTCCTGGAGGTGCTCTCGGAAGCCCATGGGTCGCCCTGGCCGGTGGTCCCCCGCCCCGGGCGGGGGATCCGGCGGATGCTCTTAGCGTTTCCGGCACCGGCCGGTCAAGCCGGATGCCCGGCCCGCCTGCCGCGGCGCGGCGCTACTTACAATAGGGGTTCGGATCCTGGTAGAGGCCGAAGCAGCTCGGCGTCAGCACCGCCGGCGCCGTGCAGGCGATGCCAGCCAGGCATCCGTTGCAGACCTCGAGCCCCATGTACCACTCGCCGCTGTCCACCTCGGCGCCGTCGAGCGTCTGGCCCTGCAGCGTGACCCCGAGCACCACCTTCGCCGTCGCCCCGGCGGCCACCAGCCCCTTGAGCTGCGCGCCGATCCCGGAACCCAAGAGGTCGACGAACTGCGACGAGTTCCCGCCCGGCGGCGTGGTCATGCCGTCCATCGGCAGGACGTTCTCGGCGGCGTAGCCGAGCAGCGCCGGGCTGGGAGCGAAGTCGCCCACGTAGCTCGAGGGGTTGACGCGGACCTTGGCGGCGAGCGCCCGCCAGGCCTTGGAGTCGGTGACGGCGCCCGGCGTGTTGGTCGCGGGATCGACGGCGTTGTTCTTGATGTACAGCACCGTCGCGTAGGTGGGCGCGGCCGCGGAGACGTCGAGCGTCCCCGGGCCCAGCAGGAAGTCGCCGGTCGAGGAGTACTTGCAGGTGGTCACGTCGGTGGGTGCGGCGCGGCCCAGGATCTCGACGGTGGTCCGGTTGTCGGCGCAGCCCGCGGCGGCGGCCGCGGCCAGGAGGACGGCGAGGGCGAGCGGTCTCTGGTCCATGGCGGGCCCCCTACTGCCCGGCCGCGACGGTGGTCGCGGGACGGTTCAGGATGCGCGGCGTGATGAAGATGAGCAGCTCGGTGTGGCTGTCGGTGTCGTTCTTGTTCCGGAAGAAGAAGCCGAGAATCGGGATCTTCGCGAGGAACGGCACTTCCTGGAGCGCGGTGGCGGTCTGGCGGGTGTAGATGCCGCCGATGACGGTGGTCTCCCCGTCGTGGACCAGGGCCTCGGTCTCGGCCTCGCGCTTGGAGATCGAAGGCTGACCGTTGGCGCCGGTGAGCTGCGGGTTGGGCTGGTTGTTGGTGACCTTGATCTTCATGAGGATGGAGCCGTCGGCGCTGACGTGGGGCGTGACCTTCAGCTCGAGCTTGGCCTCGACGAAGGTGGTGTTCACGCCGCTGGCGGAGGTCTGCGAGAAGGGGATGGAGATGCCCTGCCCGATGGTGGCCTCCTTGTTGTCGATGGTGGAGACGCTGGGGGCCGAGATGGTCTTCACCACCCCGCTGTTCTCCAGGGCCGAGATGCGCAGGTTCAGGTTGAAGGCGCCGCCGGCGGTGCCGAAGGCGAAGCCCAGCGCGCCGCCCGCCCCCTGGCCGACGGCGGCGGGGAGGTTCACGGCGTAGTTGGGCGAGGAGGAGGTGCCGGAGGTGGGGCCGGCCCCGGCGCCGCCCGCGGCGGTGGCGACGTTGGGGAAGAAGAGGCCGGTGGGGTTGCCGGTGGCCGGGCTCATGGCGGCGTTGCCGCCCCACTGCACGCCGATCTGCCGGGCGAAGTTGTTGGAGGCCTCGACGATGCGGCTCTCGATGCGCACCTGCGGGATCTCGGTGTCGAGGTTGCGGACCAGCCCCTCGGCCCGGGCCAGGGCCTCCTGGACGTCCTTGACGATGAGCACGTTGGTGCGCTCGTCGGTGGTGACGGCGCCGCGCTCGGAGAGCACCTCCTTCACCCGGGCGGCCATGTCGCCGGCGCGGGCGAAGTTCACCGGGATGAGCCGGACCTTCAAGGGGACGAGCGGGATGCGGGCCGCGGCCGCCTTGGCGCGCGCCTCCTGCTCCCTGGCGATGTCCTCGAACTTCGCCACCCGGATGATGTTGCCGGACACTTCCTTGTCGAGCCCCTTGCTCTTCAGCACCTCGTCCAGCGCCTGGTCCCAGGGCACGTTGCGCAGCGAGACGGTGACGCTCCCCTTCACGTCGTCGGCCATGATGATGTTCCGCTTGGCCACGTCGGCGATGAGCCGGAGCAGGTTGCGGATCTCGATGTCGTGGAACTCCAGGGTGATGCGCCGGCCCACGTAGTCGCGCTTCTGCGGGGCGCCGGAGAGCGCGTAGCCGGGCGCCTCGGCCGAGAAACCGGCGGCGCCGCCCTCGGCCTGCTCGACCGGCGGGACGGGGACCCGCTGCGCGGCGACCGCGAGCCGGGCGGCGGCCGGATCGCGGGGAGCGGCGTGGGCCTCCACCTTCGCCTCGTGCCTCGCCCCGATCGGGGCGGCGGGCGGGGCGGGAGTCGCCACCTTCACGGCGACCTTCGCGGCGGCGGGCGCGGGCGGGGCCGCCTCCCTGCGGGCCGGCGGGACGGAGATCGCCAGGCCGGACGCGACCCGCTTCACCTCGACGCGGGGCAGCTCGCCGGCGGCGTCCAGCACCACCCGGACCTTCCCGGCGTCGCGCCCGAAGCGGGCCTGGCTGAACGGGCCGGTGAGCGTCACCGCGCCCCGGGGCGCCCGCCGCACGCCGTAGAGGTCCAGCGCCAGCCGAGGCGGGTTGGCGAGCTCGATGACCTCGAAGCGGGCCACCTGCCCGTCCAGCGCCAGCGCCACGCGTCCGCCCTCGGCGCGGACGCCGCGCAGGGTCGTGGCGGCGTGCTTCACGGCCGCCTCGTCCACCCGGCGCGAGAGGACGTTGTCGGTCGGGGTCGCGGTCGCGGCCTTGGTCGCGGTCGCGGCCTTGGTCGCGGTCGGGGTCTTGGTCGCGGTCGGGGTCGGGGTCGCGGTCGGGAGTTCACCGGGGTTCGTCCCCCTCTCCCCGGTCCCGGCCGGGGAGAGGGTCGGGGTGAGGGGCGGATTCCGGCTCGCGGCCGCGGTCTCGCCACCGCTCACCCTCACCACCACCGCGTCGCCGCGGGGGGCCACCTCGTACCGCGCGGCGGCCTCCAGGGCGATGATGACGCGCCCGACGGCGCTGCGCTCGTCCTTGTACTGCGCCGTGGTCACCTCGCGCACGCCGCCGCGGTTCACGGCCACCGGCGAGGAGACGGCGCCGACGTCGGCGCCCGCCAGGTCCACCACCAGCCGCGGTGGATCCTGGAGCTTGAAGACGGTGTAGCTCGGCGGCCGGGCGCTCCGGATGGCGACCTCGACGCCCCCGGCGCCGTCGCTCACCTCGATGGCGCGGATCTCGTTGGGAGCGGGGCGCGCCGGTCCGGCGCCGCGCGCCGGTGCCGCGAGCAGGCCCGCGAGGGCCAGACCAGCGAGGCTCTTGAGTTGGGTCTTCATCGGCTACTCCGTGACGTTGAGCGACGCCTGCTTGGGCATCTTCAGGACCGTCTGGGTCCGGTCCCGCGTTCCATCGGCCCGGATCGCCCACTCCGAGACCACCACCTCGCCGCTGCGCACTGCGATCACCTTCCCGCCGTTCTTTCCGATGCAGGCGCCGCGGCGGACGGTGTACCCGACGCCGTTGGGCGCCTGGACCATCGCCACCGGGTCCTCGAGCCCGGTGACCACCGCCACCAGCTTCAGCTGCTCCAGCTCGAAGCGGCCCAGCGGCGTGGGGCACGGATTGACCAGCGTCTTGCCCCCCGCCCCGATCTCCGCCAGGTAGCTCCGGAAGGGGTCGCGCTTGCCCACCGAGGTGTAGGACCACTCCGGTGCCGCGGGAGCCGGCGCCACCGGGGCGGCCGCTGCGGCCGGGGCGGCCGAGGCCGGCCGCGCGGCCGTGGCGGGCCGTGCCGGCGGCTTGCTCTCCCCGCAGGCGGCGACGACGAGGAGGACACCGATCAGGGCGGCCGATCGCGCGCTCATCGCGCCCCTCCCGCCGCCGGCCGGGCCGGCTTCGCCTTGGTGTCGACGAACATGAAGGCGGTGAGCAGGAACTTGGCGTTCAGGATCACCTTGCCGTTCACGTCCTTGGGCTGCTCCAGCGTGATGTTGTTCACGTTGACGATGCGCCGCAGCCGCCCCAGCGAGTCGAAGAAGGTGGCGATCTCGTGGAAGTTGCCGGTCACCGTCATGGGGATGGGCAAGCGCGCGTAGAACCCCTCCATCACCGGCGCCTGGGGCTCGATGGTGCCGATGTCGAGGCCGGCCTTGGCGGCGCGATCCTGGAAGAGCTGCAGCAGCTCGTCGATCTTCTTCTCCTCCGGCAGCTCGGAGAGCGCCTCGGCCAGCCGCTGCTCCAGCAGCTCCTTCTCCCGCCGGAACTGGTTTAGGTTGTTGGCGATGGCGGTCTTGTCGATGAGGTCGTCGTTGAGCTTCTTCTGCTCGGCCCCGGCCCGGTCGATCAGCTTCTCGTAGTCGGCGATGGAGTTGCCGAAGGTGGGCAGGCCGACGACGAAGTAGTTCAGGGCGGTGAGGGCCACGGCGATGGCCGCGGTCACGCCGGCCAGGATCCCCAGGGGTGCCTTGGTGATGCGCTCGAGGAGCTGTTCCATGGCGTCACCGGGCCTTCGGGGCGGGGGCCGCCGGCGACGGGGCCGGGGGCGCGCCGGGCGCCGCCGCCGCCACCCTTGGCGCGGCGGTGTAGTTGGCGGTCGCGGAGAGGACGAAGTCCACCAGCTTCACGCGTCCGTCGGCCCGCGCCGCCGTCTTCCGCAGCTCGACGTTGCTGAAGTAGGGCGAGTGGCGCAGCGCCCCCATGAAGGTCGAGACGTCGTCGATGGTGGCGGCGCTGCCCTCGAAGGTCACTGCCCCACCCTTCTCGTCGAACTTCTTCAGCCACAGGCGGGCGGGGATGATGGTGGCCAGGTCGTCGAGCATGCGCACCGGCCCCTGCCGCCCGGCGCGCAGCTTGTCGAGCACCGCCAGCTTGTCCTTGAGCTCCGCCTGCTGCGCCTTGATGTTCTTCACCTCGCCGATGATGCGCTCCAGCTGGGCGATCTCCTCCCGGGTGCGGCGCAGCTTGTCCTGGCGCGCCGCCAGCTCGGAGGCGCGGGAGCTGGACCAGAAGTAGTTCCCGATGACCACCAGGGCGACCGCCAGGACCGCCAGCAGCAGCTTCTGGCGCCCCTCGATCTTCCGCTTCGAGACCCGGACCGGGAGAAGGTTGATGCGGATCATGGCTACTTGTCCCCCGGCCGGCGAAGGGCGAGCCCCACCGCGACCGCGGCGCTGGCCGAGGCCTGCTGCACCGCCGCGGCGTCGAAGCGCTTGTGGTCGACGTCGATGGCCTTGAAGGGGTTGAGCTGCTCCACCGGCACGCCGGCCCGGGCCTCGATCACCTTGGCGAGCGCCGGGATGCGGGCCGTCCCGCCCGAGAGGTAGACGCGGGCGATGCGGTTGTCGGCGGCGGTGGCGGCGTAGAAGTCGAGCGAGCGCTGGATCTCGCCGGCCATCTGGTCGGCCACGCCCTGGATGACCCGCTCCACCTCCTGCGGGACCACGGCGTCGGTCTCCCCCTGCCCGCCGACCTTCAGCGCCTCGGCCTCGTCGTAGGAGATGTTGAGCTGCTTCTGGATCTCCTCGGTGAAGGCGTTGCCGCCCATGGTGATGTCGCGGGTGAAGGTGGTGATCCCGTTGGCGATGATGTTGATGTTGGCCACCGCCGCGCCGACGTTGATGAGCACCACCGTCTCGCCCGGCGCCGGCTCGTAGTTGGCCTCGTAGGCGTTCTGGACGGCGAAGGCGTCCACGTCCACGACGTTCACCGTCAGCCCGGCCTCGGCGCAGACCGAGGTGTAGTCGTTGATCATGTCCTTCTTCGCGGCCACCAGCAGGACGTCCATCTGGCCGGCCGCGTCGCCGGCCGGCGTCAGGATCTGCGTGTCGATGTTGACGTCCTTGACGTCGAAGGGGATGTACTGCTCCGCCTCCCACTGGATCGACTCGTCCAGCTCCTCCTGCGTCATCCGGGGGAGCTGGATCTTCTTGATGATCACCGAGTGGCCGCGGACGCCGATGGCGACCTCCTTGGCCTTGACCTTCTGCTCGGAGAGCAGGCCGCGGACGGCGTCGACGATGGCCGACGAGTTCATCAGCGCGCCGTCGACGATGGCCTCGGGCGGCAGCCGCGCCTCGCCCCAGGCCACGAGCGAGTAGCCGCCCTTCCGCTCCCGGAGCTGGACGAGCTTCACGCTGCTGGATCCGATGTCCAGGCCGACGGCGAGCTTGCTCTTCGCCATGGCGCTCCCTTCCCGTGCGGCGGCACCCCCGCCGCCCTAGGTCCCGCCCCGCTTCCCGCCGAAGACCTTGGCCCGGTCGGAGGGGGTCAGCCCCAGCGCCAGGATGATCTTCCTCTTCGTGTCCACGCGGCACTCGCGGCCGCCCTCGATCCTCGCCAGCGTCAGGGGCGAGATGCCCGCCTTGCGGGACAGCTCGGCCTTGGTGAGGAGCTGCTCCTCGCGAAGCCGGCGCACCCGGTTCGGCGCCCGTTCCTCGCTGGACTGGATCCCGTCCGCCCGCCGGTGTCGCGTGGACATGCGGGACCCACGCTACGCGATCCCTCCGGGCCCGATCAAGAAACCGGTCCGGCGCCGATATCGGGCGCTTAGGGGGAATTGTGTGCAAGGGAGCGCGAGCGATGCGTCGTCGACGCATACTGATGCATCACTTTGCTCAGGGCTCGCCACCGCCGAGGCCGTACTCCTTGATCTTGTAGAGCAGCGCCCGGTAGCTCAGCTCCAGCAGCGCGGCGGCGCGCGTCCGGTTCCCCCCGGTCCGCTCCAGGGCCCGGCGGATCAGCGCCTCCTCCAGCGCCCGCGACTGGCGCTTCACCGAGAGGTCGTCGCCGGCGAGCGGCGGCTGGCCGGGTCCGGGGGGCGCGCGGACGGCCTCGGGCAGGTCCTCCTCGCGCACCACCGGCCCGTCGCACAGGATCACCGCGCGCTCCACGGCGTGCTCCAGCTCCCGGACGTTGCCGGGCCAGCGCCAGGTGGTGAGCGCCTCCAGGGCCTCGGGCGCGAAGCCGGTGGGCGGCCCCTCGGGGCGCAGCCGGGCGAAGCGGGCCAGGAAGTGCCGGGCGAGCAGCGGGACGTCGCCGGGCCGCTCCCGCAGCGGCGGGAGGCGCAGCCGGACGACGTCCAGCCGGTAGCGGAGGTCCTCCCGGAACTCGCCGCGCCGCACCGCCTCGGCGAGGTCCCGGGCGGTGGCCGCCACCACCCGCACGTCCACCTTCTGCGACCGGGTGTCGCCGACGCGCCGGACCTCCTCGTCCTCCAGGAAGCGCAGCAGCTTCACTTGAAGGGCCGGCGGCAGCTCGCCGATCTCGTCGAGGAACAGGGTGCCGCCGTCGGCCTCCAGCGCCAGCCCGCGCTTGTCGCGCGAGGCGTCGGTGAAGGCGCCGCGGACGTGGCCGAAGAGCTCCGACTCCATCAGCTCGGCCGGGATGGCGCCGCAGTTCACCGCCACGAAGGGGAAGCCGGCCCGCGGCGAGAGGTCGTGGAGCGCCCGGGCCACCAGCTCCTTCCCGGTCCCCGACTCTCCCTGGAGCAGCACCGTGGCCTTCATCGGCGCCACCCGGCCCACCTGGCGGCGCAGCTCGGCCATGGGCTCCGAGGCCCCCACCAGGTTGTCGATGCGGTACTCGGCCGCCAGCTCGCGGCGCAAGCGCCGGTTCTCGCGCCAGAGCCGCTCCCGCTCCTCGGCCTTGCGGAGGACCAGCACCACCTCGTCGGGCCGGAAGGGCTTGGAGAGGTAGTCGTAGGCCCCGGCCTTCATCGCCTCGATGGCGGCGTCGTGGCTGCCGTAGGCGCTCATGGCGATGAAGGTGAGGTCGGGCCAGCCCTCGCGGACCCGCCGGAGCAGCTCGAGTCCCCCCATGCGCGGCATCCGGACGTCGGAGAGCACCAGGTCGTAGTCCCGGGCGGCCAGCTCTTGAAGCGCCTCCTCGCC
>JAJZTO010000077.1 GCA_021848865.1 Myxococcales bacterium | reverse complement strand
ACTGGGGTCGTGGACATGGGATTCTCCGGTCTCGGGGTGGGACGGCGGCGCACACTTCTTCGCGGGCCGTGCCAGCGTTTCCTCCCGCGATCCCGGGCCCTTGCGCCGCGCGGCGCGGGCGCGCGCGACGCCCGCGTCCGCGGGGCGGACCGTTTGACCGCGGGGGACCCGGCGCCTAGATTCGCGCGGTGCGAACGCTCGGGCTCGACCTCGGCCGCGCCACCATCGGCCTCGCCCTCGCCGACGAGGTGCTCCGGACGGCCCACCCGCTGCGCACGCTGCGCCGGGCCGGCGAGGAGCAGGACCTCTCGGCCATCCGGCGGGTGGTGGAGGAGTTCGAGGTGTCCCGCGCCGTGGTGGGGCTGCCGCTGAACATGGACGGGAGCGAGGGGGCGTCGGCCCGGATGGCCCGGGCCTTCGCCGGCCGGCTGGGCGACGCGCTCGGGCTGCCGGTGGAGCTGGAGGACGAGCGGCTCTCCACCTTCGAGGCCGCCGGGCGGCTGCGGGAGCGCGGGCTCCGCGCCCGGGAGCAGAAGGAGGTCATCGACGCCGAGGCGGCGGCGGTGATCCTGCAGGGGTGGATGGATCGGAGGAGCGCGTGAAGGCGGTTCGGGCGGCGATCGGCGTCATCTTCCTGGGGACGGTCGCGGTGCTGATCGTCGGGGCGAAGCTCTACCTGGACCTGCTGCGCTTCCGGGAGATGCCCTACGGCGCCGAGGTGGAGCGGGTGGTGCAGATCCCCCCCGGCACCCGGGCGCACGAGGTGGTGCGGCTCCTGGCGCGGGGCGGGGCGCTCTCCGACGAGGCGCTGGCCTGGCGCTACGTCCGCTGGGTGAAGCGCGACCGGCGCCCGCTGAAGGCCGGGGAGTACGCCTTCTCCGGCGCGCTGCGCCCCGACGAGGTGCTGGAGCGCGTCTACCGCGGCGAGGTGAAGACCTATGCGGTCACCATCCCCGAGGGGCTGCGCACCGACCAGATCGCGGCGCTCGTCGAGCAGGCCGGGCTGGGGAACGCCGCCGAGCTGCTCGCCCTGATGCGCGACCCCGCCTTCGCCCGGGAGCTGGGCCTGCCACTCCCGGGCCTCGAGGGCTTCCTCTTCCCCGAGACCTACCGCTTCCACCGCAATCCCAGCCCCCGGGCGGTGCTGAAGGAGATGGTGGACCGGTTCCGGGCCGCCTGGAAGAAGGCCGACGCGCGGCGCGGCGCGGGGGTGACGCTCGACGAGCGGCAGGCGGTGACCCTGGCGTCGATCATCGAGAAGGAGACGGGCCGGCCCGAGGAGCGGCCCCACATCAGCTGCGTCTTCCACAACCGGCTGCGCAAGGGCATCCCGCTGCAGACCGACCCCACCGTGCTCTACGCGAAGTGGCTCCGGACCGGCTCCTGGTCCAACAACATCACCCGCAGGGATCTGGCGGCGCCGAACCCCTACAACACCTACGTCGTGGCGGGCCTCCCGCCCGGCCCCATCGCCAGCCCCGGGGCGGCGGCGCTGGAGGCGGCGCTCGACCCGGCGGCCTGCGACGACCTGTACTTCGTCTCGCGCAACGACGGCTCGCACGTCTTCTGTCCCGACCTCCGCTGTCACGCGGCCGCGGTACGCAAGTGGCAGGTGGACTTCTTCAAGGTGAAGCGGCGCGCGTCCCGCGTGCGCGGCTGACCGGCGCCTCTCCCGGTGCCGGGCACCGGATTCTCTCGGTGCCGCTCTCGGTGCCGGGTACCGGATTCCCGGCCTACTTTCGCGCACATCCCGGCGTTTCTGGCGGGTCTATCTGTCGCTTCGACCGGCCGATCCTGCTAGATTGCGCGCCGCTTGAAGCTCGACGAGACTCCCAGGCCCCCGCGGGGCCCCGTCCTGGCTGCCGGCGCCGCGCTCGCGGCGCTCGTGGCGGTCGCCGGGTTCGGCGCGGCCGGCGCCTGGCGCCTGGTCCCGGCGCCGGACGAGCCGGAGGTGGCGGCCGTCCCGCTGGCGGTCCCCAGCGAGCCGGCTCCTCCCGTGGCCGAGCCGCCGCCCCTGCGGATCGCCGCGAAGTCGGCCCGGATCGAGCGCGACCGGACCTTCGCCCAGGTGCTCCTCGACCTCGGGCTCGACGGCGCCCAGAGCAACGCCGTGGTGGCCTCGCTGCGCGGGCAGGTGGACTTCTCCCGCATCCCGCCCGGCGGCCAGGTCCGGGTCGAGCGGGTCGAGGGGGAGAAGGCGCTGCGCCGCCTCTCCTACCGCCAGGGGCCGGCCGACGAGTGGATCGTCGAGCCCGGGCCGGGCGGGGCGCTCGCCGCGCACAAGCGGGCGGTCGAGCTGACCACCCAGGTCGCCCGGGTGTCGGTCGAGATCGGCAGCTCGCTCTACGAGGCCCTGCAGCGCGCCGGCGAGGACCCGGCCCTGGCGGTGCTGGCGAGCGACGTGCTGGCCTGGGACGTCGACTTCTACCAGGACGTCCGCAAGGGCGACCGGCTGCGGATGCTCGTCGAGAAGGTCTACGCCGACGGCCGGCTGCTGCGCTTCGGCGACGTGCTGGCGGCCGAGTACGACGGCGAGCTGGCCCACCGGCGCCTCTACCTCTGGAAGGACCCCGAGGGGCGCGAGAGCTACTACGACGACGAGGGGAACAGCGCCAAGCGCGGCTTCCTGAAGTCGCCGCTGAAGTACGCCCACGTCACCAGCCGCTTCGGCTACCGCAAGCACCCGGTGCTGGGCTACACCCGCGCCCACGAGGGCGTGGACTACGCCGCCCCCATCGGCACGCCGGTCTGGGCGGTGAGCGACGGCGTCGTCACCTCGGCGGGGCCGCGCGGCGCCTGCGGCAAGATGGTGGCCCTCCGCCACCGCAACGGCTTCGCCACCGAGTACTGCCACCTCTCGGCCATCGCCGTGAAGGTCGGCGACAAGGTGGTCCAGAAGCAGGTGATCGGCGCCACCGGCAGGACCGGGCTGGCCACCGGGCCGCACCTCCACTACGCGGTGCTCCGCGGCGGCCGCTTCGTGAACCCGCTGCAGCTCAAGCTGCCGCGCGACGCCCCGGTCCCGGAGAAGTGGATGCCGGAGTTCGCCCGGGCCATCGCCCCGCTGCAGGCGGAGCTGGGCCAGACCGGCGTGGTGCTGCAGTAGCCGGGTGCTGGGCGGCGGGCGCCCGCCGGCGCTATCCTCCGGCCCATGACCCTCCCCTCCCGCGCCGCCGCCTGGTCGCTGCTCTGCGAGTTCACCAGGACCCCGCCGCTGCGCCGGCACGCCCTGTCGGTGGAGGCCTCGATGCGGGCCCTGGCCGCCCGGGCCGGGGTGGCCGACCCGGCCGAGCGGGAGCTGTGGGGCCTGGTCGGCCTGCTCCACGACTTCGACTACGAGCGGTACCCCACCCACGAGGAGCACGTCTGGAAGGGGATGGAGATCCTCCGGGCCCGCGGCTGGCCGGAGGTGCTGATCCGCGGCGTCGGGGCCCACGCCCCCTACACCGGCATCGCCCCCGAGTCGCCGCTGGAGCGCGCCATCGTCGCCGCCGACGAGCTCTCGGGCTTCGTCGGCGCCTGCGCGCTGGTGCGCCCGTCGAGGAGCGTCCGCGACCTGCCGCCCGAGTCGGTGGTGAAGAAGATGAAGGACAAGGCCTTCGCCCGCTCGGTGGACCGCGGCGAGATCCGGCGCGGGGCGGAGCTGGTGGGGATGCCCCTCCCCGAGCTGGTGGCCCTGATCATCGCCGCGCAGGCGCCCATCGCCGACCGGCTCGGCATCGGCGGCGTGGCCCCGCCCGACCTGCCCGACGAGCCGGCGCCGCCGCCGGGCCCCTGAGGCCGGGCGCGCCCGGCCCGGCGTAATAGGTATTCCGGTACCGGATTGCGTCCTTTTTGGGGCGGGCGGCCACGGCGGGGTGCGCGGCGCGGCCGGGCCGTTACACCCCGGCCATGGCCCACGCCACCGCACGCGAAGCGCCGATCCGGTTCGAGACCCACCCCACCCGCTACCGGCACTGGAAGCTGGAGCTGCCGCGGCCCGGCGACCCGCCGGTCGCCCGCCTGCTCATGAAGGTGGACGAGGCGGGCGGGCTGCGCCCGGCCTCGGCCGAGGACGGGTACGCGCTGAAGCTGAACTCCTACGACCTGGGGGTGGACATCGAGCTCGCCGACGCCCTGCAGCGGCTGCGCTTCGAGCACCCCGAGGTGCGGGCGCTGGTGGTGACCAGCGCCATGGACCGGGTCTTCTGCGCCGGCGCCAACATCCGGATGCTGGGCAGCTCCAGCCACGGCTTCAAGGTGAACTTCTGCAAGTTCACCAACGAGACGCGGGTGGGGATGGAGGAGCTGGCCGCCGACAGCGGCCTCCCCACCCTGGCGGCGCTCAACGGCACCGCCAGCGGCGGCGGGTACGAGCTGGCGCTGGCCTGCGACGAGATCGTGCTGGCCGAGGACGGCTCCAGCGTCGTCAGCTTCCCCGAGACGCCGCTGCTGGCGGTCCTGCCCGGCACCGGGGGCCTCACCCGGCTGGTGGACAAGCGCAAGGTGCGGCGCGACCTCGCCGACGTCTTCTCCACCGTGGCCGAGGGGGTGCGCGGCAAGCGGGCGGTGGAGTGGGGGCTGGTGGACGAGGCGCCGCCGCGGGCCAGGTTCGACGAGGCGGTGCAGCGCCGCGCCGCGGCGATGGTGGCCCGCAGCACCCGGCGCCCCTTCCCGGCGGTGGAGCTCACGCCGCTGCAGGCCGACCGCACCGCGGCCGGCGTCGCCTGGCGGTTCGTCACCCTGGCGGTGGACCCGGCGGCGCGCGTCGCCCGGCTCACGGTGCGCGCACCGCAGGGGCCGGAGCCGGCCACGCCGGCGGAGCTGGCCCGGGCCGGCGCCGGCGCCTGGGCGCTGCGCGCCTTCCGCGAGCTGGACGCGGCGCTGCTGGAGCTGCGCTTCAACTTCCCGTCGGTGGGCGTGGTGGCGGTCCGGACCGAGGGCCCGGCCGACGCGGTCCTGGCGGTGGACCGGATGCTGGAGGCGCACCGGGAGGACGGCCTGGTCCGCGAGGTCCGGGCCCACATGAAGCGGGTGCTGAAGCGCATGGACCTCACCTCGCGCAGCTTCTTCGCGCTGGTGGAGCCCGGCTCCTGCTTCGCCGGCTCGCTGCTGGAGCTGGCCCTGGCCAGCGACCGCATCTACATGCGGGACGCGGCCGACCGCCCGCCGGCGCTGGCCACCTCGCCGATGAACGCCGGGCCGCTCGCCATGCCGAACGGCCTCACCCGGCTCCAGTCCCGCTTCCTCGCCGACCCGGCGCGGGCGGCCAAGGTGATGGCGGTGCCGGGGCCCATCGGGCCGCGGGCGGCGCTGGAGCTGGGGCTCGTCACCTTCGCCCCCGACGACATCGACTGGGAGGACGAGGTGCGCCTCGCCCTGGAGGAGCGGGCCAGCATGTCGCCCGACGCCCTCACCGGCATGGAGGCCTCGCTGCGCTTCGCCGGCCCCGAGACCACCGAGACCAAGATCTACGGCCGCCTCACGGCCTGGCAGAACTGGATCTTCCAGCGCCCCAACGCCGTCGGCGACCGGGGCGCCCTCACCCTGTACGGCAAGCCCGAGCGGCCCGAGTTCGACTGGAGGCGGTGCTGACATGTCCGAGATCACCGGCGGCAAGATCCCCAACAACGTCAACCTGGCGGGCGACCGGAAGCTGCAGCGCGCCCTGGAGGCCTGGCAGCCCAGCTTCCTGCGCTGGTGGCAGGACATGGGGCCGGCCGGCTTCCAGGCCGACCAGGTCTTCCTGCGCACCGCGGTGAGCGTCGAGCCGGAAGGTTGGGCCCACTTCGACTACGTGAAGATGCCCGACTACCGCTGGGGCATCTTCCTCGCCGACGCCGTCCCGGACCGGAAGATCGGCTTCGGCGACCACATGGGGGAGCCGGCCTGGCAGCAGATCCCCGGCGAGTACCGCAACGCCCTGCGCCGCATCGTGGTCTCCCAGGGCGACACCGAGCCGGCCAGCGTCGAGCAGCAGCGGCTGCTGGGCCGCACCTGCCCCAGCCTGTACGACCTGCGCAACCTGTTCCAGGTGAACGTGGAGGAGGGGCGCCACCTCTGGGCCATGGTCTACCTGCTCCACACCTACTTCGGGCGCGACGGCCGCGAGGAGGCCGAGGAGCTCCTGAACCGGCGCAGCGGCGACGCCGACAAGCCGCGCATCCTCGGGGCCTTCAACGAGCCCATCGAGGACTGGCTCTCCTTCTTCATGTTCACCTACTTCACCGACCGGGACGGGAAGTTCCAGCTCCTGGCCCTGGCGGAGAGCGCCTTCGATCCGCTCTCGCGCACCACCCGCTTCATGCTCACCGAGGAGGCCCACCACATGTTCGTGGGCGAGACCGGGGTGCTGCGGGCGGTCGAGCGCACCGCCCAGGTGATGCGGGAGAGCGGCAAGGACCACCCCGACGACCTCCGCCGGCTCGGGGTCATCGACCTCCCCACCCTGCAGCGCTACCTGAACCTCTGGTACTCGCTCTCCCTGGACCTCTTCGGCGGAGAGATCTCCTCCAACGCCGCGACCTCCTTCGCCACCGGCATCAAGGGGCGCGCCAAGGAGGAGGACTACCCCGACCACCGCGCCCTCACCGGCACCTACCCGCTCGAGACCGTGAAGGAGGGCCGCCTCCAGCGCGAGGAGGTGCCCATGCGCAACGCCATGAACGAGGTGCTGCGCGACGCCTACGTGGTGGACTGCCAGCGCGGCGTGGACAAGTGGAACCGGGCGCTCGAGGAGAAGGGGCTGCCCTTCCGGCTGCGCCTCCCCAGCCGCCGCTTCCACCGGCAGATCGGCATCTACGCGGGCGCCTTCGCCGACCCCGACGGCCACCTCCTCTCCGAGGCCGACTGGCGGGCGCGGGCCGACGCCTGGCTGCCCGGCCCGTCCGACCGGGCCTTCGTCCGCAGCCTGATGCAGCGGCCGATCGACCAGCCCGGGACGATGGCGGGCTGGCTGGGCGCGCCGCGGCAGGGCATCAAGGGGCGCCCGGTGGACTTCCAGTACGTGCGCCGGGCCGAGGCCTGAGCGCGAGTGGCCGCCGCCCGGCGACGGGGTGATTGTGCCCCCGCGCCGCGGCGTAGCATCATGGGGCCTCGGCGCCGGCCCGTCCGCGCGGCCCGCGACCGGGAGGCCGATGAAGGCGGCGCGCCAGTACTTCGCAGGGTCGTTCATCGTCACCGCCGTCGGCCTGCTGCTCGGGGCGGCGGTCGGCGCCTACTACCAGCACACGCCGGCGGGGATCGCCCGGACCGTCTTCATCGTGGCGGTGCTGGCGGTGCTGGAGACGTCGCTCTCCTTCGACAACGCGGTGGTGAACGCCACCGTGCTGCGGGACATGACGCCCGCCTGGCGCCACCGCTTCCTCACCTGGGGCATCGCCATCGCCGTCTTCGGGATGCGCCTGGTCTTCCCGCTGATCGTCGTGAGCGTGGTGGCCCACGTCGGCCCCTGGGAGGCGGTGCGCCTGGCCGCCCTGGACCCCGTCGAGTACGCCCGCATCCTCACCAGCGCCCACGAGGTGCTGGGGGCCTTCGGCGGCTCGTTCCTGGGGATGGTGTGCCTGAAGTACTTCCTGGACGAGGAGAAGGAGGTCCACTGGCTCGCCGCGATCGAGACGCGGCTGGCGCGGCTCGGGAAGGTGGAGGCGGCGGGGCTGGGCATCATGATGCTGGCGGTGTGGGGCGTCTCGCGCCTGGTCCACGGCGGCCGCGAGGAGTTCCTGGTGGCCGGCATCTTCGGGCTGGTCACCTTCATCGTGGTGGACGGCATCGGCATGGCCCTGGAGGTGGGGCCCGACCGGATGAAGAACCTCCACCGCGCCAGCGCCGCGAGCTTCCTGTACCTCGAGGTGCTCGACGCCAGCTTCAGCTTCGACGGCGTGATCGGCGCCTTCGCGCTCACCAACAACCTCTTCGTCATCGCCATCGGGCTGGGCATCGGCGCGATGTTCGTCCGCAGCCTGACGGTGATGCTGGTGGACCGGGGGACCCTCGCCTCCTACCGCTACCTGGAGCACGGCGCCTTCTACGCCATCGGGGCGCTGGCGCTGCTCATGCTGGCGGGCACGGTGGTGGACGTCCCCGACGCCCTCACCGGGCTCATCGGCGCCGCCTTCATCGGGCTCTCGCTCTGGCACTCGGTCCGCTACAACAAGGCCCGCCAGGCCGCGGCGCGCACCGGCACCGCCACCGGCTGACCGTGGCCGCGCGCATCCTCCAGATCATCCTCCCGGTGTTCGCCATCGTCGCCGGCGGCTGGCTCTACGGCCGCCGCCGCGGGACCGAGATCGGCGGCCTCAACCGGATGAACATGGACGTCTTCGTCCCGGCGCTGGTCCTCGGGGCCCTCTCCAGCCGGAGCTTCGACCTCGCCGCCAACGCCCGGCTGGTGGCGGCCGGGGCCGGCGTGGTGCTGGGCTCGGGGCTCGTCGCCTGGCCGGTCGCCCGCTGGCTCGGCGCCTCGCCCCGGACCTTCGTGCCTCCGATGATGTTCAACAACTCGGGCAACATGGGGCTGCCGCTGGCGCTGCTGGCCTTCGGCGAGCCGCTCCTCCCCGCGGCGGTGGCGCTCTTCGTCACCTCGAACCTCCTGCACTTCACCGTCGGCGCCCACCTGGTGCGCCCCGACGCCCACGCCGGCCGCCTGCTGCTCTCCCCCATGGTGCTGGCGACCGCCGCGGGGGTGGCGCTCTCCGCGACCCACCTCGCGCTGCCGGGCTGGGTGGCGGTGACGGTGCGGATGGTGGGCGACGTGGCCATCCCGCTCCTGCTCTTCACGCTCGGGGTGCGGATGGCGGGGACCACGGTCGCCGGGTGGCGCGTGGGGCTGGCGGGGGCGCTGGTCCGGCCGCTGGCGGGGCTGGCCGTCGCCCTCCCCCTGGGGCGCGCCCTGGCGCTGCCGCCGGCCCAGGTCGCCCTGCTCACCCTCTTCGCCAGCCTGCCCCCGGCGGTGCTGAACTTCCTCTTCGCGGAGGAGTACCGCCAGGAGCCGGAGCAGGTGGCCTCCATCGTCCTGGTGGGCCACCTCGCCAGCCTGGTCTTCGTCCCCCTGGCGCTGGCGCTGGCGCTGCGGGCCACCTGAGCACCGGGCCGGGGGAGGCACGCGGGCCAACGCCGCACCGGACACGCCGTCGAGGAGGAGCGCCATGGAACTGGGATTCGTCGGGCTCGGCATCATGGGGCGGCCCATGGCCGGGAACCTCATGAAGGGCGGCCACGCCCTCCACCTGCACTCGCGCAGCGGCGTCCCGCCCGAGCTGGTCGCCCAGGGCGGGAAGGCCTGCGGCAGCGGCGCGGAGGTCGCCCGCCGGGCCGAGGTGATCTTCACCATGGTGCCGGACACCGCCGACGTGGAGCGGGTGCTCTTCGCGCCCGGCGGCGTCGCCGAGGGGCTCTCCCCCGGGAAGCTGGTGGTGGACATGAGCTCGATCTCCCCCATCGAGACCCGGCGCTTCGCGGCGCGCCTGCGCGAGCGGGGCTGCGACCACCTGGACGCCCCGGTGTCGGGCGGGGACGTCGGCGCCCGGGCCGGGACCCTCACCATCATGGTGGGGGGCGAGCCGGCCGCCTTCGAACGCGCCCGGCCCCTGCTCGACCTCCTGGGGAAGAACGTGACCCTGGTGGGCGCCAGCGGGAGCGGGCAGGTCTGCAAGGTGGCCAACCAGATCATCGTCGCGCTCACCATCGAGGCGGTGGCCGAGGCCCTGCTCTTCGCCTCCAAGGC
>JAJZTO010000076.1 GCA_021848865.1 Myxococcales bacterium | reverse complement strand
GGGGGTGCCCGGGGTGGAGAGCCTGGAGCAGCTCCAGGCCGACCTGCGCGGCAAGATCGAGGCCCGGGAGAAGCAGCGCGAGCGGTCGGAGCTGAACGACGGCCTGGTGAAGGCGGCGCTGGCCCGGAACGACTTCGAGGTCCCGCCGGCGCTGGTGGAGCGGGCCATCGACTCGATGCTGGAGGGGGCCGCCCAGCGCTTCCGCCGGCAGGGGATGGACATGCGGGAGATGGACCTGGACCTGGCGCGGCTGCGGGGCGACCTGCGCGAGCAGGCCCTCCTCCAGGTCCGCGGCGCGCTGCTGCTCGAGGCGGTGGCCGAGGCCGAGAAGATCGCCCCGGGCGAGGCCGACCTGGAGGCGGAGATCACCCGGATCGCCGAGGAGAACGGGGTCCCGGCCGAGAAGATCCGGCCGCAGCTCCGCGGCGCCGAGTCCCGCGCCGCGCTAGAGAACCGGGTCCGGGAGGACCAGGTCCTTGCGTTCCTGGCCGCCCACGCGAAGATCGCGGACGCCCCGGCCTGAGCCGGGGCGGTCGAGGAGGAGCGATGCCCTACATCCCGATGCCCTTCGTGGTCGAGCAGACCCACCGGGGCGAGCGCAGCTACGACATCTACTCCCGCCTCCTGAAGGACCGGATCGTCTTCCTGGGGACGCCGGTGGACGACGACGTCGCCAACGTGGTCATCGCCCAGCTCCTCTTCCTCGAGTCGGAGGACCCGGACAAGGACATCATGCTGTACGTCAACAGCCCGGGCGGCTCGGTGACCTCCGGCCTGGCCATCTACGACACCATGCAGTACGTGAAGCCGCAGGTCTCCACCATCTGCCTGGGCCAGGCGGCCAGCATGGGCGCCTTCCTGCTGGCGGGCGGGGCGCCGGGCAAGCGCTTCGCGGTGCCCAACGCCCGCATCATGATCCACCAGCCCATGGGCGGCTTCTCCGGCCAGGCCACCGACATCGACATCCAGGCCCGGGAGATCCTGCGGCTCAAGGCCCGGCTGAACGAGATCATGGCCGGCCACACCCGGCAGCCGCTGGAGCGGATCGAGAAGGACACCGACCGCGACTTCTTCATGGGCCCGGCCGAGGCCAAGGAGTACGGGCTCATCGACGAGGTCATCGTCCACCGCCACCGGAGTGCGGCGGGGGAGAAGAAGCCTTAAGATGGGGTTGGGACCCGGCGCCGCGGCGCCGGGATGCGCCACGCCGAGGAGACCGTCTTGGAGAAGCACGAGACCCTGTGCTGCAGCTTCTGCGGCAAGTCGCAGAAGGAAGTGAAGAAGCTCATCGCCGGGCCGACGGTCTACATCTGCGACGAGTGCATCGGGCTCTGCAACGACATCATCGCCGAGGAGATCGCCGGCGAGGAGAAGCGGGACCAGAAGCTGCGCATCCCGCGGCCCAGCGAGATCAAGGCCACCCTCGACGAGTACGTGGTGGGGCAGGAGCGCGCCAAGAAGACCCTGGCGGTGGCCGTCCACAACCACTACAAGCGCATCGAGACCCGCATCAACGTGGACGACGTCGAGCTGCAGAAGTCCAACATCCTGCTGCTCGGCCCCACCGGCTCCGGCAAGACGCTGCTGGCCCAGACCCTGGCGAAGATCCTCAACGTCCCCTTCACCATCGCCGACGCCACCTGCCTCACCGAGGCCGGCTACGTGGGCGAGGACGTCGAGAACATCATCGTCAACCTGCTGCAGGCCGCCGACCACGACATCGAGCGGGCCCAGCGGGGCATCGTCTACATCGACGAGATCGACAAGATCGCCCGCAAGAGCGAGAACCCCTCCATCACCCGCGACGTCTCCGGCGAGGGGGTGCAGCAGGCCCTGCTGAAGATCATCGAGGGGACGGTGGCCAACGTCCCGCCCAAGGGCGGGCGCAAGCACCCGCAGCAGGAGTTCCTGCAGGTCGACACCACCAACATCCTCTTCATCTGCGGCGGCGCCTTCTGCGGCCTGGAGCAGGTGATCGAGCGGCGCGTCGGCGGCAAGAGCCTGGGCTTCGGGAGCGACGTGAAGGCCCGGACCGAGCGGGACATCGGCGAGCTGCTGGCGCTGGTGGAGCCGGACGACCTGCTGAAGTTCGGGATGATCCCGGAGTTCGTGGGCCGCCTGCCGGTGGTCACCACCCTGGGGGAGCTGGACGAGGCGGCGCTGGTGGAGATCCTCACCCGCCCCCGCAACGCCCTGGTGAAGCAGTACAAGAAGCTGCTGGACATGGACGGCGTCTCGCTGCGCTTCACCGATCCGGCGCTCGTCGCCATCGCCCGGGCGGCCCTGAAGAACAAGGCCGGCGCCCGCGGGCTCCGCGCCATCCTCGAGAACGCGATGCTCGACATCATGTACGAGGTGCCGAGCAAGCGGAACGTCCGGGTTATCGTCATCTCCGAGGACGTCATCGACCGGCAGGAGCCGCCGCTGGTGGTGATGCAGAAGGAAGCCGGCAGCGCCTGACCCCGGCGGCCCGGAGCGCGCCGGGAACCGGAAGGAGCCGAAGCCCGATGTCCCCGTCCCGATCCGACGAGAAGACCGGCGACGCGCCCGAGGCGCGCCGGATCCCGCTGCTCCCGCTGCGGGACATCGTCGTCTTCCCGCACATGGTGGTGCCCCTCTTCGTGGGGCGGGAGCGCTCCATCGCCGCGCTGGAGGCGGCCCAGGCCGGCGACCGGACCATCCTGCTGGCGGCGCAGAAGAAGGCCAAGACCAACGACCCGCAGCCCGAGGACATCTTCGGGGTGGGCACGCTGGCGGCCGTCATCCAGCTGCTGCGGCTCCCCGACGGCACGGTGAAGGTGCTGGTGGAGGGCAAGCAGCGCTGGCGGATCGACGGCTGGCTGCCCAGCGAGAAGTTCTTCGAGGTCGAGGCCTCGGCGGTGGCGGAGCCGGACGACCGGACGGTGGAGATCGAGGCGCTGATGCGCTCGGTGCAGTCCACCTTCGAGGCCTACGTCAAGCTGAACAAGCGGATCCCGCCGGAGATGCTGGCCAGCGTCGCCACCATCGAGGACCCGGCGCGGCTCGGCGACACCATCGTCGCCCACCTCTCCCTGAAGCTCGTCGACAAGCAGGAGATCCTGGAGATCGAGTCGCCGGCGCGGCGGCTGGAGCGGCTCTACGAGCTCATGCAGGGCGAGATCGAGATCCTGCAGGTCGAGAAGAAGATCCGCACCCGCGTGAAGAAGCAGATGGAGAAGACGCAGAAGGAGTACTACCTCAACGAGCAGATGCAGGCGATCCAGAAGGAGCTCGGCGAGCGGGACGAGTTCAAGAGCGAGCTCCAGGAGCTCGAGGAGAAGATCAAGCAGAAGAAGATGTCGAAGGAGGCCACCCTCAAGGCCCGCAAGGAGCTCAAGAAGCTGAAGATGATGAGCCCCATGAGCGCCGAGGCCACGGTGGTCCGCAACTACATCGACTGGATCCTCTCGCTCCCCTGGTACGACTACACCCAGGACAAGCTGGACATCGCCGAGGCCGAGCGGATCCTCGACGAGGACCACTACGGGCTGAGGAAGGCCAAGGAGCGGATCCTCGAGTACCTGGCCGTCCAGAAGCTGGTCGACCGGATCAAGGGGCCCATCCTCTGCCTGGTGGGGCCGCCCGGCGTGGGCAAGACGTCGCTGGCGCGGAGCATCGCCCGCTGCACCGGCCGCCACTTCGTGCGCATCAGCCTGGGCGGGGTCCGGGACGAGGCGGAGATCCGCGGCCACCGGCGCACCTACATCGGGGCGCTGCCCGGGAAGATCGTCCAGTCGCTGAAGAAGGCCGGCAGCGGGAACCCGGTCTTCCTGCTCGACGAGGTGGACAAGATGTCCACCGACTTCCGCGGCGACCCCTCCTCGGCGCTGCTGGAGGTGCTGGACCCGGAGCAGAACCACGCCTTCGGGGACCACTACCTGGACCTGGACTACGACCTCTCCAAGGTGATGTTCATCTGCACCGCCAACACCATGGGCGGCATCCCCCTGCCGCTGCAGGACCGGATGGAGATCATCCGCATCGCCGGGTACACCGACCTGGAGAAGCTCTCCATCGCCACCCGCTACCTGGTGCCCAAGCAGAAGGAGGCCAACGGCCTCGCCGACGTGAAGGTCACCTTCCAGCGCACCGCGCTGCGGCTGCTCGTCCAGCGCTACACCAAGGAGGCGGGGGTCCGCTCGCTGGAGCGGGAGATCGCCGCGGTCTGCCGCAAGATCGCCAAGGAGGTGCTGCGGAAGGGCAAGGAGCGCGCCTTCGTCGTCGGCCCCAAGAGCGTGGCCCGGCTGCTGGGCCCGCCCAAGTTCCGGTACGGCACCGCCGAGACCCTGGACCAGGTCGGGCTGGTCACCGGACTGGCCTGGACCGAGCTGGGCGGCGAGCTGCTCACCGTCGAGGCCACCGTGCTCCCCGGCAAGGGGAAGCTGATGATCACCGGCAAGCTGGGCGAGGTGATGCAGGAGAGCGCCCAGGCGGCCATGAGCTACGTGCGCTCCCGGGCCGAGGCGCTGGGGCTGGAGAAGCGCTTCCTCGAGTCCACCGACATCCACGTCCACGTGCCCGAGGGGGCCATCCCCAAGGACGGGCCGTCGGCCGGCATCGCCATCGCCACCGCCCTGGTCTCGGGGCTCACCAAGGTGCCGGTGCGCGCCGACGTGGCCATGACCGGCGAGATCACGCTGCGCGGCCGGGTGCTGCCCATCGGCGGCCTGAAGGAGAAGGTGCTGGCGGCCCACCGCGGCGGCATCCGCACGGTGCTGGTGCCGAAGGAGAACGAGAAGGACATCCGCGAGATCCCGTCGCGGGTGCGCCAGCGGCTGCGGCTGGTGCTGGTCGAGCACATGGACGAGGTGCTGCGCGAGGCGCTGGCCATCCCGGACCCCGACGCCTTCTTCCGCAGGCTGCCGCAGCTCCCGCCGCCGGCCTCGCCCCCCGCCGCCCCGGGCCTGCCGCCGTCGCCCGCCCCGGCGATGTAGGGCTAGCGGTCGATCCGCGCGTAGAGCCGGTGCGCGCCGCGCGCGCTCGGCAGCGGCGTGAGCCCGAGGCGCGCCAGGTCCCACCCCGGCGTCCCGTCCTTCACCAGCACCGCGCGCCGCGCCACCCGGCGCGCCTCCGCCAGGGTCTCCGGCGAGAGGGGCCGCGGGTCCCCGAGCCGGCGCACCAGGTCGAAGCCGGGCGGCTGGGCGCGGGCGTGGCGGAACATGGGGTCGAAGCAGACCAGGTCGAAGGAGCGGTCGGGCAGGGCGGCCAGCGCCTCGGCGGCGTCGGCCCGCCGCACCTCGACGCGGCGCGCCGCCGGCAGCGCCAGGCGCGCCAGCCCCTCGGCGGCGAGGAAGGCGAGGGCGGGCGAGGCCTCGAGCCCCACCACCTGGCCGGCCTCGCCCACCGCCACCGCGGCCACCAGGGCGTCGGCGGCGAGGCCCAGCGTGCCGTCGAGCACCGCCTCGCCGGGCCGGAGGCCCGCCGCCTCCAGGAAGGGGTCGCGGGTGTCCCGCTCCCCGCGCAGGAGGCGCCGGGCCCGCAGCACCCCCATCCCCGGATCCCAGCGCCGCTCGGCGCCGTCCAGGAAGAGGGTGGCGCCGCGGTGGGAGAGCACCAGCAGCGCCTCGGCCCCGGCCCCCGCCGCCGCCGCCGCGAGCGAGCGGTGCTCGCGGGGGAGGAAGGGCAGGGCGTGGCGCGCCGCCGCCTCCCGCGCGGCCGCGACGTCGGCGGGCCGGGCGGCCAGGGCGGTGGTGACGGCGAGGCGCACCGGGGAGAGATACCCGACCTCGGCCCGGACCGCGACCCCGCCCCGGTTCGATTGCGCCGCCCCGCGGTTCGCGCTAGAGTCACCACACAGGAGTTATATAAAGTTTATGCGAACCGCCCGACCGCGAACGACCGCCGCGCGCGCCAAGGTCCGGAGCTTCTCGGCCACCGACCTGGACGTGGCCATGCTCGACGCCGTGGCGCGCTACCACGGCCTCACCAAGTCGGGGACCATCGTCGGCCTCGTGCGCCGGGAGTTCTGGCGCCTCTTTCCCGCCGGGACGGGCGACATCCGCCCCGCCGCCGGCGCCCGGGTGAAGTCATGAACCTGCCGGTCCACCCCGTCCACGACCCCGTCGCCACCCCGCTGGCCGGCGCCGACCTGGCGCCCGCCGAGATCCGCGAGCTGGAGGAGGAGATCGCCTTCCTCAAGCGGCGCGAGGGCGCCGTCATCCTGGCCCACAACTACCAGGTGCCGGAGGTCCAGGCGGTGGCCGACTTCGTCGGCGACTCGCTGCAGCTCTCCATCCAGGGGCAGCAGGCTCCCCAGTCCACCATCGTCTTCTGCGGGGTCCACTTCATGGCCGAGTCGGCCAAGGTGCTCTCCCCGGCGAAGCGGGTGCTGCTCCCGAACCTGTCGGCCGGCTGCTCGCTGGCCGACTCCATCACCGCCGAGTCGCTGGAGGACTGGAAGGCCCGCTACCCCGACCACGCCGTGGTCACCTACGTGAACTCCAGCGCCGAGGTGAAGGCCCTCTCGGACATCTGCTGCACCAGCGCCAACGCCGCCAGCGTGGTCCGCTCCCTGCCCCAGCGGAAGATCCTCTTCACCCCCGACAAGAACCTGGGGGCCTGGGTGGCGGGGAAGGTGCCGGAGAAGGAGGTGGTGGTCTACGACGGCTGCTGCCCGGTCCACGACGTGCTGCGGGCCTCGAGCGTGGACCGCGTCCGGCACGACCGCCCCGGGGCGGTGGTCATCGCCCACCCCGAGTGCCGCCAGGACGTGGTGGCCATGGCCGACGAGGTCTGCTCCACCACCGCCATGCTCTCCGCGGTGCAGCACTTCCCCCGGGCCCGGACCTTCATCGTCGCCACCGAGCACGGGATCGTCCACCAGCTCCGGCGGCGCTACCCGGACCGGGAGTTCGTGGTCGCCGACGGCTGCATCGGCTGCCGCATGCACTGCCCCTACATGAAGATGATCGACCTGGTCATGGTCCGCGACGCGCTGCTCCGCGGGAAGCACGAGGTGGTGGTCCCGGCCGACGTGGCCGCCGGCGCGCGCCGGGCGCTGGAGCGGATGATCGCCGTGCCGCGCGACGCCTGAGGCGCCCGCCCCTCAGGCCTGCCGGGCCTCCAGCGCCCGCAGCTGCTGCACCAGGGTCTCGACGCCGCCGGCGATGCCCACGGCGCTGGTGTCGAGGGTGGCGTCGGCGCGGGAGTAGAGCGGCTCCCGCTCGGCCAGCAGCCCGCGCAGGTCGGCCATGGCGTGCTGCCGGCCGGCGGTGGGCCGGGTGTCCCCCTGCTTCAGGACCCGGTCCAGGTGGTCGGCGGGCCGCGCCTTGAGCCACACCGAGGTGCAGCGCTGCATCAGCATGTCGAAGGCCTCGGAGTCGGTGACGATGCCGCCGCCGGTGGCGAAGACGGCGCGGTCGTGCTGGTCGAGGAAGCGGCGCAGGACCTGGAACTCGAGCCGGCGGTACCAGCGCTCGCCGTGCACCGCGAAGATCTCGCCCAGCGACAGGCCGGCCTCGGCCTCGATGAGCCCGTCCAGCTCGAAGAAGGGGCGCCCCAGCCGCGAGGCGAGGCGGGGGCCGATGGTGGACTTCCCGGAGCCGCGGAAGCCCAGCAGGGCGATGCAGCCGCGCCGGTCGGCGGCGTTGCCGCCCGCCAGGAGGTCGGAGGCGGTGGTCCCCACCGCGTGGGCCAGCGCCTGGAGGTTGACCACCGAGATGTTGGCCCGGCCGGCCTCGACGTCGGAGAGGAAGCGCTGGGAGATGCCGCAGCGCGAGGAGAGCTCGGCCAGCGTCCAGGCCATCGCCGAGCGGCGGGCCCGAACGCGGGCGCCGAGCCGGGCCAGGAGCGCCGCCGGCGGGAGCGGCGGCGGTGCGGGCGGGGTGCGCCGGGGGCGTCGCATCCAGGCAATATCCTGCATCCGGACCGGGATCCACAAGCGAAATGCTGCAGCCGGCCCGCCGCCGGGACCGGCGCCGGGCGGCGCCCGCGGGGCCGTTCCTTGGGCCGGCCGGTGGACCGCGGTATAACCGCCCCCGATGAACCGGCTCAAGCTGTGGGCCTTCGCCCTGCTGGTCCTCCTGGCGGGCGCCTTGAACCTCCACCTCACCTCGCAGTGGCTGGCCCGCGCCGCGGTCGCCGAGGCCGACCGCGCCCTGCGCGCCGCCGCCGGCCAGCTCGACGCCCGCTCCCGGCTCCTGGCGGCGCAGGCGGCCGCCCTCGCCGACGTCGCCGCCCGCGCCCCGGCGGTGCTGGCGGCCCTCTCCGGGGAGGAGGACGGCGACGCCACCGCGGCCGCGGCCCTGGCGGTGGCCGCCGCCACCCGCGGCGCCGGGCCCGGCGCCGCGCCGGCGCCGGTCGTCGGCACCGCCGGCCCCTCGGGGGCGGCGCTGCGCCTGGCGGGCAAGCCGGTGGAGCTGCAGGACCCGGCCGGCGGCCTCTTCGCCGGCCCGCTCCGGGGCGTCCGGAGCGAGGGGTACGCGCGCATCGCCGACGGGCTCTGGTTCGTGGCCGCGGTCCCCGCCGGGAAGGGCGCGGTGGCGGTGGGGGTCCCGGTGGGCGCGGCGTGGGTCCAGACGCTGCACGCGGAGACCGGCGCCGAGGTGGTCCTGCTGGCCGGGCCGGCGCGGCCGCTGGCGACGATCGCGGGCCGGGCGCTGGCGGACGTCACCGCCGCGGCCCGCGCGCCGCAGCCGGCGCCGGTGGACGCGGGCCGGCTCGGCGCGGTGCCGGCGGCGCTCCCCGGCTCCCCCGCGCTGCCGCTGCTGGTCGGCCGGCTCCCCGCGCTCCGCGTCCAGGTCGTCGCCCTCAAGGGGATGACGTCGGGCCTGGCGGCGCTGGCGCTGCCCATGGAGCGGGCCGCCGCGCCCCTGGTGACCTACCAGGCGGTCTCCCTGGCGGTGCTCCTGCTCCTGCTCCTCGCCGGCCTGTTCCTCGGCCTGCTGATCGCGCCCGAGGCGCCGTCCGGCGTCCCGCGCGAGCTGGTGGCGGCGGCCGACCGCATCGGCCGCGGCGACTTCTCGGCCCGGGTGGCGCCGCTGGCCGGCAGCCTGGGGACGGTGGCCTCCGCGCTGAACCGCGCCGCCGAGGCCGCGGACCAGGGACGGGAGGCGCAGGCCCTGGCCGGGCCGCCGCCGGCCGCGATCTCCGCCGCCCCCGAGCCCGACCCGTTCGCCTTCCCGCCCCGCCCCGCCGCCCCGCCGGACGAGCCGCCCCCGCCGGCGCCGCCGACGCCGGAGCCCCTGGAGCTGGAGCCGCGGCCGCCCCCGCCGGCCGCGGAGCCCGCCGCCCCGGAGCCGCTGCCGCCGCAGCCCCAGCCCCCGGCGCGGCTGCAGCCGCTCAACGACTCGGTGTCGGGCGCGACCAGCCTGACCACCCGGCCCGAGGACCTCCTGGCGACGGGTGGGGAGCGGCGGGAGCCCGCGCCGTCCCCGGCGCCGCCGGCCGACACCGACGAGCGCCACTGGCGGCAGGTCTACGACGAGTTCCTCCGGGTGCGCGAGGCCTGCGGCGAGCCGAACGAGGGGCTCTCGTTCGACCGGTTCGAGGCCAAGCTCCAGGCCAACCGCGCCGCCCTGGTGCGCAAGCACGCCTGCCGGACGGTGCGCTTCCAGGTCTACGTGAAGGAGGGTCGGGCGGCCCTCAAGGCGACGCCGGTCCGGTAGCCGCCGCGCCTCCCCGCGGCGCCGTCAGGCCGTCGGGAGCCGCACCGTGAAGGTGGTCCCCCGTCCCGGCGCCGACTCCACCTCGATCCGGCCGCCGTGCTCGCGCACGATGCGCTCCGAGATGGCGAGCCCCAGGC
>JAJZTO010000075.1 GCA_021848865.1 Myxococcales bacterium | reverse complement strand
CCGATCTAGGCGGTGGAGCACCTCGAGGCGCTGCGCCAGGTGCCCCTGTGGATGGAGCAGGTGGTGAAGCAGGAGCCGGCGGTGATGCCGGTGGCGAAGCGCTGCGTCGGCGCGCGCGACGTCCTCTTCCTGGGGCGCGGCAACCAGTACCCGGTGGCGCTGGAGGGGGCGCTCAAGCTCAAGGAGATCTCCTACATCCACGCCGAGGGGTACGCGGCCGGCGAGATGAAGCACGGCCCCATCGCCCTGGTGGACGAGGAGCTGCCGGTGGTGGTGCTGGCGACGCGCGAGCCGGCCTACGAGAAGACGCTGGGCAACATGGAGGAGGTGCGGGCCCGCGGCGGCAAGGTCTACGCCGTGGTCTCGGAGGGCGACACCCAGGCGGCGAGCCTCGCCGAGGTGGCGCTCACCGTCCCCCGGGCGCCGCCGCTGCTGGCGCCGCTGCTCTCCATCCTCCCGCTCCAGTTCCTCGCCTACCACGTGGCCGACCTGAAGGGGACGGACGTCGACCAGCCCAGGAACCTGGCGAAGAGCGTGACCGTCGAGTAGGAACCGCCGATGCGCCTCTCCCGGAAGATCCTGCTGGGCCTCGCCGCCGCCCTCATCGCCATCCAGCTGGTGCCGGTGCCGCGCACCAACCCCCCGGTCGAGTCGGACGTCCCGGCCCCGCCCGAGGTGAAGGCGCTCCTCCGGCGCGCCTGCTACGACTGCCACTCCAACGAGACGGTCTGGCCCCCGCAGTCCCGCGTCGCCCCCGCCTCCTGGATGGTGGCCTACGACGTGTGGGACGGGCGGAAGGAGCTGAACTTCTCGCGCTGGAACGCGCTCCCCGAGCGCGTCCGGGCGCGCTTCCCGGAGCAGGTGGCGAAGGAGGTGCGGGACGAGAAGGACATGCCGCCCCTCCTCTACCGCTGGGCCCACCCCGGGGCGCGGCTCACCGACGCCGAGCGGGCCGCCATCGCCGCCTGGGCCGCGTCGCTCGGCGGCGCCGCCCGGTAGCGCCGCCGCGCGCGCCGCGATGAGCCTGCGCCTCTTCGTCGCGCTGGAGCCGCCCGGGCCGGTGCGCCGGCAGCTGAAGCTCCTGGCGGCCGAGTTGCGGGAGCGGGGCGGGCGCGCCGCCCGCGAGGTCCGCTGGGTGCTCCCCGAGCAGATCCACCTCACGCTCCAGTTCCTGGGGAACGCCCCCGCGGAGCGGCTCGACGACGTGAGGCGTGCCGTGGCCGGGGCGGCGGCCGCCGCCGCGCCCCTGGCGCTCTCGGTGCGCGGCGCCGGCGGCTTCCCCAACGCGCGCCGGCCGCGGGTGCTCTGGGCCGGCGTCGAGGGGGAGGTCGAGGCGCTCGCCGCCCTGGCGCGCGACCTCGGCGCCCGGCTCGCCCCGCTCGGCTTCCCCCCCGAGGAGCGCCCCTTCTCGCCGCACCTCACCCTGGGGCGGGCCCGCGACGGCGCGGCGGGGCTGGCCGGCGCGCTGGCGGCGGTCCAGGACCGGGCCCTCGGGGCCTGGCGGGCCGAGGCGCTGACGCTCTTCCGGTCGGAGCTTTCGCCCGGCGGCGCGCGCCACGAGCCGCTGCTCCGGGCGCCGCTGGGGGCGGGAAGCGCCTGACGCGGGCCGACGCGGTCCCGCCTCGCGGCCGGCCGCCCCGAATCAGAACGAAAGCTCCATCCCCATCCGGAAGGTGCGCGGGACCTGGAAGGCGGTGGGCCGCCCGTAGTTCGGATTCACGGCGGCGCGCAGTCCCGAGAGCGTCCGGAGGTACGCGAGGTCGGGACAGGCGTCGCGCAGCGCCGCGCCCGGGTTGGGCGCACCGGCGACGTTCACCGGCAGGCAATGCTCCCCGACGATGGGGTAGGCCGCGTTCTTCGTGTACCTCTGGTCCACCGCGATCGGCGTCCGCCCGTCGAGGGCGTTGAGGACGTCCAGCCGCAGCCGCAGCGCCGCGGACCCGCCCAGCGCCACCTCGACCTGCGCCCGGAGGTCGAGCTGGTTCACGAACGGCGTGCGCCCCGCCATGCCGCGGGGGACGAGCAGGGAATACCCGGCGCCGTAGAGCGGATGGGCGGCGGTGGCACTCACCGGGGATCCGCTCGAGCCGGTGTAGCCGGCTCCCAGGGTCGCGGCGACCCCGGGCAGCACGTCGAGACGCCGCGCGGATCCACGCGCACCGGCGAGGGGGTGCCGCCGTACTGGTAGTCGAAGGCGCTCCCCTCCCCGGGGTTGGCGATGAAGAAGCCGACGCCGTCGTTGAAGCCGACGTCCTCGATCACCCTCCCCTGGCGGCGCCCCTGGTAGTCCACGCCCAGCGTGAGGTCGGTGACGATCTCGTACTCCGCCGTCGCGCCGAACTGGTCCACGTACTGGCCACGGAGGTCCGGCGCGACCGGGACCGTGCTGGGGAGCAGGGCAGCCGTCGCCGGATTCCCCTGGACGTCGTAGCTCCAGTCCGGGACGAGGGCGGTGCAGGTGCGCGGATCGTACGGGGCGCTCCCGGGCGAGCTGAACCCGGGACAGCTGCTCGCGGCGTACGCGGCCCAGACGGCGTTCGTGCTCCAGAAGGAGTAGGTGCCCAGGGACAGCGGGACGGTCTCGTAGTAGCGCCCCCACGCCGCCCCGACCTTGGCGCGCCCCTGGCCGGTGGGGTCCCAGATCGCCTGCACGCGCGGCGCGAAGGAATCGCGAAGGCGGATGCGCGCCCGCGGATCCGCGTTCAGGGAGTTGTCCTGGTCCTGCGCCTCCCAGCGCAGGCCGGCGTTGACGGTGAGGGAGGGAACCGGCTGCCAGGAGTCCTGGAGGAAGACCGCGGGGGAGAGGCTGCGGCCGCGCGACTCGTAGTCCTGGAACAGGGTGAGGTCGCCGGGCGCCAGGCCCGGCGGCCGGACCTCGCCCGGAACGTAGGCGGCCTCGAAGGCGCCGTTGGCGGGGTCGCCGTCGTCGTAGTAGTTGAAGGAGAGGGAGTGATCGCGCCTGTAGGCGCGCGTCACCTCCACGTCGGCGCCGAGCTTCACCTGGTGGGTCCCCAGGGCCCGTCCCAGCCAGGAGACGGCCGCCTTCGCCTGCCACCGCTGCAGGTGCAGGTCGAGCCACTGCCCTCCGCCAGTGACGTAGCCCGCGACCGGGCAGGCCATCGCCCCGGCCTGGCACGCCGGCGGCACCGCCTCGAACGCTCCGAGCGCGATCGGCGGGCCCAGGCCGTACGGCTGCCAGGAGACGATCGGCGTGGACCAGAGGTCCACGCCGGCGCCCCCGCCCGACGGCCGGAACGCGTAATCGTCGCGGTGGTAGCCGGCAGCGACCTCGACGAGGAGCCGCTTCTCGAGGAAGCGGCCGTTCCACCGCGCCACCGCGTCGAAGAGCGTGTCGCCGACGTGCATTGGCCGGCGGTAGGCAGGGGTCGAGAGGCCCGTGAACCCGTCGTCCTGCGCGGGGCTGCCGAAGACCGCCAGCGTGAAGGTGTGGTCCTCCGTGGGCGCCCAGGTGAGCTTGCTCGTGAAGCGGTACGTCACCTGCTCGTCGCGGTGGCGCGTCGCCGTGTCGGGGAGGTCGGACGTCACCGGGTTCCCCACCGCGTCCCTGGCGATCTTGCCCGCGGGCGTGAGCGCGTTCACCCGCAAGGTGCGCTCGGTCACGGTCCGGCTCACCGAGGGGTCGAAGCCCA
Source organism: Myxococcales bacterium (assembly GCA_021848865.1). Lineage (GTDB taxonomy): Bacteria > Myxococcota > Myxococcia > Myxococcales > Anaeromyxobacteraceae > JACRMN01. The sequence goes on along the minus strand of JAJZTO010000075.1, from coordinate 6,133 downwards.
GGTGGAACCAGAGCCGGTCCTTCCGGATCGGTCCCCCCACCTCGAAGCCGGCGTCGGCGTCGTAGGAATTCGGCGAGCCCAGGTCCCGCTTCCAGATCGCCTCCCCCAGCCGCCCGGTGGGCTCGGCCGAGCGCTTGAAGCTGACGGCGGAGAAGAGGGTCCCGTGGAACTCGTTCGAGCCGGAGCGGGTCGCGGCCGAGAGGATGCCCGCCGTCACCCGGCCGTGCTCGGGGAGATAGTTGCCCGTCTTCACGTCGAGTTGCTCCACGAACCGCGACGGGACGGACAGGTACAGCCGGTTGTCGAGCGGGTCGGCGACGTCCAGCCCCTCGACGAGGACGCCGTTCTCCCGGGCCTGGGCCCCGTCGAAACCGCCGTCGGGGCGCGCCGCGGGGGCGAGGGCGGCGGCCGACTCGAACGTCCGCCCCAGCGGCAGGACCTCGAAGGCCTCCCGCGGGACCACGATGGCGCTCTCCGCCTTGCCGACGTCCACCGCCGGCGGCGCGCCCTTCACCACCTGCTCCTCGAGCCGAACCTGCGCCGGGACGAGGACCACGTCGGCGCGCAGCGTCTTGTCGATGCGCAGGAGGATGTCGTCCCGGAAGGCGGGAAGGAAGCCCTCGGCGCTCACGCCCAGGCGGTACGGGCCCGGCGGGAGGAAGGTGAGCCGGTATCGCCCATCCCGCTCCGCCGTGGCGGTCTGCACGCCCGGGAGGCCCGCGCCGGTCGCGACCACGCGCGCCCCGGGCACCGGAAGCCCCGTGGACGCGTCGGCGACGACGCCGATGATGGTGCTCGTGGTCTGCGCCCGGGCGTCCTTCGTCCCGACGAGGGCGAGCAGGGGGAGCCAGCCGAGGACCATCACCGCGCGACGACGCTTGCTCTCGCCCTTCGCCATGTCCTCCCGTCGCCGCGCGGCGCGGCGCGCCGGATCGACCGCCCGTCAGCCGCCTCCCGGCCGTGCGAGCCGCTCCCGCATCGCCTTCGCCTGGGCAAGAAGCGGCAGGTCGGGATCGGCCCGGGCCCAGAGATGGAGGAGGCGGCCCAGGACCTTGCGCGCCTCCTCCCGCTCCCCGAGCCGCTCCAGGGCCGCCGCCTCGAGGTAGAGGCTCCTGGGGTAGTTCTCCCCGTCGGCGAGCATGTCCCACCCCGCCTGGCCTATCGGGCAGAAGCCTCGCCGGTACTGGCGGAAGGCATGGATCGCCTCCCGGTCCCGTGCGAGCTCGGCCAGGATCTCCCCGCGGTAGAGGTGGCTCGCCGCCAGCTCGACGGCCGCGAGCCGGGCGAGCGCCGCCTCGCGATCGCCCGCCTTCCAGGATCGGATGGCGCGGTACAGGCGCAGGCACCCGGTCCGGGTGAACACGGCCGTCGAGGCCAGGCGACGCGCCCCCACCTCGTCGCCGAGCAGCGCGAGCGGCCAGGCGACGCAGAAGTACGGCGGCACGCCGCCGCCAAGCGAGCGCGCCCGCTCGCCCTCCTGGAGCACGGCGCGCGCGTCCCGGCGCTGCGCCAGGAGGAAGGCGCGTGCCACGTGGAAGCCGCCCCGGCGAGCGTCCGCGGCGTCGACCGGGGGCGGATGGGCGTCGACGAGGGCGAGCGCCTCCCGAAGCCTGCCGCGCAGGTGCAGCCAGGCGGGCCGTCGATCGGCCGGCTTCCCCGCCCTCGCGAAGAGGGCCTCCGCCTCGTCGAGGGCGTCCGCGTCGACGAAGGCCCACCGGAGGCCGAACACCGCGCTGGGCTCGAGCGCGACGACTCGGCGCGCCGCCTCCAGCGCCTCCGAGACCTCGCCGCGCGCGCGATGCACGAAGACCAAGTTCGCGAAGTGGACCCCGGGGGACGGCTGCTCGTTCCAGCCCCGCACCCAGGCCAGCGCCTCGTCGAGGGCCCCCAGCGCCACGAGGAGGTCGGGCACCCTGAGGTCCCTCGGCGGCGCGATGGCGATGTATTTCTCCATGTAGGGGCGGGCCCCCGCGAGATCCGACCGGTTGTACAGCCGCGCGACGATCGCGGCCTTGTAGGCCCGCGGATCCTCGGGAGCGGTGTCGATGGCGCGATCGATCAGGGCGAGAAACGCATCCGGACCCACCGTCTCGTCCTCCTCGCCGAGCAGGAACTCGGCGTACGCGCGCTCGCGCGCGGGCAGCCGGCGGAGGCCCGCCCGCACCACCCGCGCGTGCGATTCCCTCGCAGGCGCGGAGATCAGGCTGTGGTCCGCGTAGGCATCGAGGTCGAGGACGGCGAGACGCGGGAGCAGGAACCCAGGATCGATCGCGATCGCTCGCGCGTAGCTCCTCATCGCGTCGTCCTCGCGGGCCTCCGACTCGGCCCGCTGTCCCTCCGAGAAGTAGCGCAAGGCCTTCGGGTCGGTGGGGACGATCTCCCGAATCGGCACCTCCGTGCGGGGCCCGCCCTCCACGTCCTCGTGCAGCCGCTTGCGCACCTTGAACGCCACCCGGGAGAGCGCGTCCACGATCGTTCCCACGGCCTCGGCCCGTTCGGTCTCGGTGAAGGCCAGCGCGTCTCGCTCGAGGTCCACCGCGCGGACGGTGACCTCGAAGCCGGAGCCCGCCGGCCGGACCGAGGGCACGACGAGGAGCTGCGCTCTCGCCTTTCTCGAGGCCTCCCGCGCCTGCGCCTCGCCGATGAGCCGCGGCGGCACCGGGCCGAGGAGGCCCACCAGGCGCGACCGGGCCACGATGGCGACTCGCTTGGACTGCTCCAGCCCGGAGCGGAGCAGATCCGAGACGCCGTCCAGGTCCGGATCCCCCGTCCGATTCTCGGTATCCGCCACGGCCGTCAGCAGCCGCCCGGGTGGGAGGGGTCGGGGCTGGACCTGCCACACCCAGGCGGCGGCGGACATGGCGGCCGCGGTCAACGACCACGCCACCCAGGCGCGTCGCCGCGGCTCCAGCGTCTTCTGGAATCCCGCGAGCAGCGCGTGGGCCGCGGCGCCGTCCTGCGGCCTCTCGGCCGGGTCCCGCGCCAGCAGCCGGTCCAGGACCTTCTGGAGCGCTGCTGGCGCGCCGGCGATCTCCGGCGCCGTCCCGCCCTCGGGAACGCCGCCCTCGCGCTCCCCCTCGTACGGCAGCTTCCCGGCCAGGAGCTCGTACAGCATCACGCCCAGCGCGTACACGTCCGACCGCTCGTCGCCGCTCTCCCCCCTCGCCTGCTCGGGCGCCATGTACGCAGGCGTCCCTCCCCTCGCCCCCTCCCTCCCGAACACCTGGGCCAGCCCGAAGTCGAGCAGCTTCACCTGGCCGTCCTCGCAGACGAAGACGTTCCCCGGCTTCAGGTCCCGGTGCACCACCCCCTGCGCGTGCGCGTGGGCGACGCCCCTCGAGGCCTCGACCCCCACCCGCAGCGCCTCCCGCGGCGCGAGCCTTCCCTCCCCGAGCCGCTCCGCCAGCGTCGCGCCCCGCAGGAGCTCCATGATGAGGTACGGGCCGTAGGTGCACCGTCCCAGGTCGTAGAGGTGGACGATGTTGGGATGGGCGAGCCGCGCCGCCGCCTCCGCCTCGGCGAGCATCCGGTCGGCCTTGAGCTCCTTCGGCCCCGCGCGCCGGACGAGCTTGAAGGCCACCTCGCGGCCCAGCTCCAGGTCCCGCGCCTCGTAGACCGTCCCGAAGCCCCCGCGCCCGATCTCGCGCACGATCTCGAAGCGGCCGATCCGCTCCCCCGGCGAGGGACCGCGGGGAGGCGGCGCGGAGGGAGGGTCCGATCCTCCCGGCCCGCCGCCTCCTGGCGGCGGCGCGGACCCGCCGCCTCCTGGCGGCGGCGCGGACCCGCCGCCCGCGGCGGTCGGACGGACGAGCTCGAGCAGGAGCTCGGTGAGCGCCCCCGGGCGGACGGTGGCCGCTGCTTCGCCTCCCGCGGCGCGCTTCGCGCTCCGCTGCTCCCCGTTCCCCGACACGGTGAGCCCCCCTTGTTTGCGCGAGGTAAGCGTAACACACACGCGCGCGGCGGGGATCACCCGTCGTGCATACGGACTAGCCCGCTCGGGCGATCGATCGCGCTCGTCCCGCCGGACGTCACCGGGACCAGCTCCACGCCGCGGGGGGCGCGGCGAGCGCCCTGGCGCGGTGCCGCGGTCACGCCGCGGCGCCCCGCGGCTCGGCCGGCGGCGCGAAGCGGTTGTAGGCGACGGTCAGGGCGGTGGCGAAGAGCACCGCCCCCACGCCCAGCGCCGCGCTCCAGGGCGGCGGCGCCGAGAGGGCGAGCCGGAGCAGCACCGTGGCCACCGCCAGCCCCGAGTTGCGGAAGACCACGTGGTAGCTCGAGCTGTAGCGCAGCGAGATGAGCACGATGAGGATGTCGGCGAAGATGAGCAGCAGGTAGAAGCCCTCGAAGAAGGGGTGGGCCTCGAGGTGGACCACCAGCCCCCACAGGCTCCAGGCGGCGAGCGCCAGCAGCACCGCCAGCAGCACCAGGGCGATGCGCTTCTTGGCGGCGATGAAGGTGGCCCGGTCCCGGGCGTCGCCGGAGAGCGGCCGGTGGCGCTGCTGCGCGTAGAAGAGGCCGAGCGCCACGAACATGAGCAGGCCGCCGGCGGCGTCGGAGAGCATGTGCCAGACCACGCCGTGGGCCTGCCCCCAGCGGATGGGCTCGTCGATGCCGGCGAAGGCCTCGAAGGAGCGCCGCAGCAGGATGAGCGAGAGGATCTCGAACTGCTTGCCGGCGGCGGAGGAGACCGACTGGGCGAGCGCGAAGACCAGCCCGGCCACCTCGTAGGAGAGCAGCAGCGTGAAGGCCAGCTCCACCGCGTGGAAGTGGTTGTGCGGCAGCGCCGCCTGGAGCCGCGGGCCGCCCATGCCCTGGCGCGCCAGCTCGATGAGCAGCAGGGAGACCAGGAAGGCCACCACCAGCACCATCGACACCAGGCGGCGGGCGCGGGCGCCGTGGAAGACGGCGTCCATGCGGTCGAAGAGGACGGCGGCGCGGGCGGCGGGCAGCGGGGGCTCGGCCATGGGGCTCCTCCGGCGCGGGCCCCGAGTGTACCCCGGGGCCGGGGGCCGGTGGTCGGCGCCGGAGGGGCGAGGCCGCGGCGTTCCGTCAGGGCCCGGCGCCATGGCCCAGCTGGCGGCGCAGGCCGCGCAGCTCGGCGAGGAGCGGCAGATCGGGGTCGGCCCGCGACCAGAGCCGGGAGAGGGCCTCGAGCTCCTGCCGCGCCTCCGGGCGCCGCCCCAGCCGCGCCAGGCCCCGCGCCGCGAGGAGGCTGGCCCAGGGACGCAGGCTCGCCTGCCAGAGCGGGGCATAGAGCGGGTAGGTCCGCTGGACCGCCTGGAAGGCCCGGACCGCGTCGGCGGTCCGGCCCGCCTCGTCCAGCGCCATCCCCTGGAGGAAGAGCGTCTCGACCGCCGGATCGCGCCGGGCCACCTCCTCGAGGATCGCCGCCGCCTCCCCGGCCCGCCCCGAGCGCAGGGCCGCCGCCGCCGCGTGGCGGCGCTCCGCCAGCGACCCCGGCGCCAGCCGGGCCGCCCGCGCCGCCCCCGCCTCGAGGTCGCCGGTGAAGGCCCAGAGCCAGGCCAGCGGATCCGCGGCCTCCTGGTGGCGCGGCACCCAGGCGCGCAGCGCCGCCCGCGCCCGGGCGACGTCCCCGCCGGAGAGCGCCAGGTGCACCCGCAGGATCCCCTCGTAGTACTCGCAGTCGGGGCCGCAGCGCACGCTCACGAGATCGCCCCAGGCGCGCTCGGCCTCGCGGCGGCGCCCCTCGGCGGCGAGCAGGACCGGCAGGAACTCCAGGGCGATGCGGCGGTCGCCGGGGGCGGCGTCCGGCCCGGTCCAGCGGCGCAGCTTGCGCTCCGCCTCGTCGCGGCGGCCGCGGGCGAAGAGCACCTCCGCGAGCGCGTAGGAGGCCTCGAAGTGGTCGCGGCCCACCCCGGCCGCCGCCCGCCGGGCGGTCTCCTCGGCCCGCTCCCACTGGTGCGCGATGGCCAGCGCGCGCGCCAGCATCGCCTCGGCGGCCGGGCCGGGGCGCAGCCGCACCGCCCGCCGGGCGCGGCTCACCGCCTCGTCGCCGGGCCCGAAGCGCCCCAGCCACTGGAAGAGGTGGACCGCGGCGACGAGGTACCCCGGGTCGAGGTCCAGGGCCAGGCGGAAGAGGCCGGCGGCGGCGGCCGGCCCGCCGGGCGAGGCC
>JAJZTO010000074.1 GCA_021848865.1 Myxococcales bacterium | reverse complement strand
GATCACCCTCAGCGAGCACCAGCTCGCCGAGGCGCGGGGCCGCCTGGCGCGGCTCGGCCTCTCCGGGGCGGCCGCGGTGGAGTCGGCCGACTACCGGACGCTGGCGGCCGCCGAGCCCTTCGACAAGGTCGCGAGCGTCGGGATGATGGAGCACGTCGGCCGCTCGCGGCTCGACGCCTACTTCGGCGCCGTCCACCGGCTGCTGCGGCCGGGCGGGCTCTTCCTGAACCACGCCATCGCCGACGCCGTTCCCGGCGCCGGCACCGTGCCCTGGGCCAGCCGGCGCCAGGGCGGCTTCATCGACCGCTACATCTTCCCCGACGGCGAGCTGCTCCCCGTCGGCGAGGTGGTGGCCGGGGCGGAGCGGGCCGGCTTCGAGGTGCGGGACCTCGAGTCGCTGCGGGAGCACTACGACGAGACGCTGGTGGCCTGGCTGGCGCGGCTCGAGGCCCGCTGGGCCGAGGCGGAGCGGCTGGTCGGGCCCCGGCGGGCCCGCGCCTACCGGCTCTACCTCGCCTCCTCGGCCGCCGCCTTCCGGACCGGGAAGGTGAGCGTCTTCCAGCTGCTGCTGGCGCGCCCGCTCCCCGGCGGGCGGGCCGAGGGACTGCCGCGGCTCCGCGGCGAGTGGTACCGGCCGGGCGGGCCGGCGGTCACGGTCCCGGCGGAGGCGGCGCGCCCCAGCGCGTCCGGAGCAGCTCCAGCACCAGCTCCCGGAAGGCGCTGACCTTCGGCGGGACGTGCTTCGCCGCCGGGGTCACCAGGTGGAGGTGGCCGGCGGTCCGCTCCAGGCGCGGCAGCACCCGCGAGAGCAGGCCCGCCACCACGTCCTGCTCGGCCACGAAGGTGGGCAGCAGCCCGACGCCGCCGCCGGCCCGGACCGCGTCGCGCACGAAGAGCAGGTCGTCGCAGACGATGCGGGCGCGCGGCGGCTCGGGCGCCGCCCCGCGCGGCGAGACCACCCGGAGCCGCTGCGGGCCGCTGCGGAAGAGCACCTGGTCGTGGGCCGCCAGCTCCGCCTCGGAGCGCGGCGTCCCCCGCCGCGCCAGGTAGAGCGGGGAGGCGTAGAGGCGAAGCGCCACCGGCGCCACCCGGCGGACCACCATCGTCGAGTCCTGCAGCCGGGCGCCGACCCGCAGCGCCACGTCGAAGCCCTCGGCCACCAGGTCCACCACCCGCCCGGTGAGGTGGAGGTCGATGGAGACCGCCGGGTAGCGCGCCACGTAGCGGGTCGCCACCTCGGCGAGGAACAGCACCCCCAGGTCCACCGGCGCGGTGACCCGCAGCAGGCCGGTGGGCTGCTCCTCGCGCTCGGGCAGGTCGCCCACCGCCGCCTGCACCGAGCGCAGCAGCGGCGCCACCCGGTCGTAGAGGGCGGTGCCGGCCGCGGTGGGGGAGACGTGGCGGGTGGTCCGCAGCAGGAGCTGCACGCCGAGCTCGGCCTCGAGCGCGGCGATGCCCCGGCTCACCGAGGACTTGGGGAGCCCCAGCTCGCGGGCGGCGGCGGAGAAGCTGGCGGTGCGGGCCACCGCCTCGAAGAGGGTCAGCCGGTTCAGGTCCATCGTCCCCTCCCGCCGCTCACCGGCCGCCGGCCGCGCCCCCGGCGGCCGCGCCGAGGTGGGAGGCGAGCCAGCCCTTGCTGGTGCGCTCGGCCAGGCCGCGGAGGTTGCGGCGCGCCGCCAGGTAGCGCGCCTCCTCGGCGTGGCTCCCCGGGTAGACCGGCGGCACCTCGAGGGGCTCGAGCGCCGGGCCGGCGTTGAGGAAGGTGAAGAGGCAGGAGTTGGAGAGGGCCCGGACCGTGCGGTCGCGGGAGAGCCGCTCGATGGAGGTCTCGACGCAGACCGCCGGGCCGGCGGTGTAGACCACCCGGCTGGTGAGGTGCAGCTTGTCGCCGATCTGCACCGGGCGGACGAAGCGGATCCGGTTCACCGCCGCCAGCAGCGGCCGCTGCGGCGCCACCAGCTCGGCGCAGAGCTGCGAGAGCTCGTAGGCGCGCCGCATCAGGTAGCCGCCGAAGATGGTCTTCCAGGGGTTGTCCTGCTCCGGATAGGTGCGCTCCCAGGTCTCGATGGTCAGCTGCCGCGCCAGCAGCCCGGAGAAGCCCGGCGCCTCCTGGGCCCGGTACAGCTCGGCGATGAGCGCGAACTCCTCGGGCGTGGGCGGCTGGAAGGCGGTCACCGCCTCGCGCCGCAGCGCCTCCCGCCGCGCCTCGGCCCGCGCCGCGCGGGCCCGCTCCAGGTCGTCGGCGGGCTGGAGCGGCGGCAGGGGCAGGGCCCGCTCCCCCTCCCCCTCCCCTTCCCGCGCCGCCATCGTGAAGTAGCAGGAGGCCAGGTGCGAGGGCTCGCCGGGCGACTCCACCCGGATCCCCACCTCCAGCGAGCTGCGGCCGACGTGGTTGACGCGGGCGCTGCAGCGGACGTCCCGGGCCACGTCGGCCACGTTCCGGACCACGATCTCGTCGAGCGCCGCGGTGACGATGCGCTGGCGCGGCGGCCGGGGCCGCGCGTAGGAGACGGCGATCTCGCCGGCCAGGGCGTCCAGCACCTCCAGCAGGAGGCCGAAGCGCAGGTTCCCGGCGATGGGGCCGTCCAGCACCTTCCAGCGCCGCTCCAGCTCCGGGTCGCTGGTGAAGGCGAGGAGCTGCTCGCGGGAGGTCTCGATCGGGCGCATGGCACCTCGGGTGGTCGTCTCCGAACCGGTAGCCCAGCCGCGGGCCCGCGTCCAGCGGCGCGGCGGCGGCCACCGGGCGAGGAGGCCCGGCCGGCCGGCGCGCCGCGGCGCCCGGGCGGAAACGGCGCCGCATCCCAGAAGGGGACGAGGCCCGCCGCCCGGCGCGCTTCGCGCGCCGCGGAATCGCTTTTCGTCTATGTAGGGGCGCCATGAGAGCGAAGACAAGGACCTGGGCCCTGGCGGGGATCGGGCTGGTGGCGCTCGTCGGGCTCCTCGCCGGCGTGAAGGGCGGCCAGATCGCGGCGATGATGCGGGCGGGCAAGAGCTTCGCCCCGCCGCCGGAGTCGGTCTCCTCGGCCAAGGTCCGGGCCGAGGAGTGGCAGTCGTCGCGGGCGGCCATCGGCACGCTGGTGGCGGTCCGCGCCGTGACGGTGGGCGCCGAGCTGCCCGGGACGGTGCGCGAGGTCGACTTCGAGTCGGGCGCGGCGGTGAAGCGGGGGCAGGTGCTGATCCGGCTCGACACCTCCACCGAGCAGGCCCAGCTGGAGGCCTCGGAGGCGGAGGCCACCCTGGCGCGGATCAACCTGGACCGGGCCAGGAGCCTGCGCCAGGCCGGCTCCAACACCCCCGCCGACCTGGACGCCGCCGAGGCCCGCGCCAAGCAGGCCGAGGCCGCCGTGGCCTCCCTCCGGGCGACCATCGCCAAGAAGACCATCCGCGCCCCCTTCGACGGCCGGGTCGCCATCCGCCAGGTGGAGCTGGGCCAGGTGGTCTCCCCGGGCACGCTCATCGCCTCGCTCCAGTCGGTGCACCCCATCCACGCCGACTTCTGGCTGCCGCAGCAGGCCCTCGCCGACCTCCGCCCCGGCCAGCGGGCCCGGCTCCGCACCGACATTTTCCCGGGCGCCTCGTGGGAGGGGCAGGTCACCACCGTGAACCCGGAGGTGGACGTGGCCACCCGCAACGTGCGGGTGCGCGCCACCTTCGCCAACCCCGACGGCCGGCTGCGGCCCGGTATTTTCGGCAACGTCGAGGTGCTGGCGCCCGAGAAGCGGCCGGTGCTGGTGATCCCGGCCACCGCCGTCATCTACGCGCCCTACGGCGACTCGGTCTTCGCCCTCGAGGAGCGGAAGGACGCCGCCGGCAAGGCCACGCTGGTGGCGCACCAGCGCTTCGTGCGGCTCGGCGAGCGCCGCGGCGACCTGGTGGCGGTGGCCTCGGGGCTGTCGGCCGGCGAGACGGTGGTGGGGAGCGGCGCCTTCAAGCTCCGCAACGGCGCGGCGGTGGTGGTCCACGACGACCTGGCGCCCCAGGCCGAGCTGGCCCCGCGGCCGGTCGACCCCTGATCCGCCCGGACCCCGGCCATGGCCTTCACCGACCTGTTCATCCGGCGCCCGGTCCTCGCGATCGTCGTCAACGTCGTCATCGTCATCGCCGGCGTCCAGGCGATCCGCTCGCTCAACGTCCGGCAGTACCCGCGCAGCGAGAACGCGGCGGTCACCGTCACCACCGCCTACGTCGGCGCCAACGCCGCCCTGGTGCGCGGCTTCATCACCACGCCGCTGGAGCGGGTCATCGCCGCCGCCGACGGCATCGACTACATCGAGTCGGAGAGCAAGCAGGGCCTCTCCACCATCCGCGCCCGGCTCCGGCTGAACTACGACGCCAACCGGGCGCTGGCCGAGATCGCCTCGAAGGTGGACCAGGTGCGCCGCGACCTCCCGCCCGAGGCGGAGGTGCCGATCCTCAACATCGAGTCGGCCGACAGCCAGTTCGCCGCGGGCTACCTCTCCTTCTCCTCGGAGCTGCTGAAGCAGAACGAGATCACCGACTACCTGGTGCGGGTGGTCCAGCCGCGCCTCTCGGCGCTGGAGGGGGTGCAGCGCGCCGACGTCCTCGGGGCCCGCACCTTCGCCATGCGCATCTGGCTCAAGCCCGACCGGATGGCGGCGCTGGGGGTGAGCCCGGCCCAGGTGCGCCAGGCGCTGGCGGCCAACAACTACCTGGCGGCGGTGGGCCAGACCAAGGGGGCGCTGGTCCAGGTGAACCTCACCGCCAACACCGACCTGCGCTCGGTGGGGGAGTTCCGGCAGCTGGTGGTCCGGGAGCAGGGCGGGGCGGTGGTGCGGCTCGGCGACGTCGCCGACGTGGCGCTGGGCGCCGAGGACTACGACACCGCGGTGAACTTCACCGGCCAGACCGCGGTGTTCATCGGCGTCTGGGCGCTGCCCAACGCCAACTCCCTCGACGTGATGCAGCGGGTCCGCGCCGAGATGGACTCCCTGCAGAAGGAGATCCCCTCGCAGATCAAGGCCACCATCGCCTACGACGCCACCCAGTACATCCGCAGCGCCATCCGCGAGGTGGAGTCCACCCTGGGCGACACCCTGCTCATCGTGGTGGTGGTGATCTTCCTCTTCCTGGGCTCGCTGCGCTCGGTGCTGGTGCCGGTGGTGGCCATCCCGGTGTCGCTGGTCGGCGCCGTCTTCCTGATGCAGCTCTTCGGCTTCACCGTGAACCTGCTCACCCTGCTGGCGGTGGTGCTCTCGGTGGGACTGGTGGTGGACGACGCCATCGTGGTGGTGGAGAACGTCGAGCGCCACCTGCGCGGGGGGAAGACGCCGGTGGAGGCCGCGCTGGCCGGGGCCCGGGAGCTGGTCGGCCCCATCGTCGCCATGACCATCACCCTGGCGGCGGTCTACACCCCCATCGCCTTCCAGGGCGGGCTCACCGGCTCGCTCTTCCGCGAGTTCGCGCTCACCCTGGCCGGCGCGGTGACCATCTCCGGCGTGGTGGCCCTGACCCTCTCGCCGGTGATGTCGGCCTGGCTGCTCCGGCCGGGCCAGGAGGACCGCGGGCTGGCGGGGCTGGTCCACCGCACCTTCGAGCGCATCAAGGCCACCTACGCGCGCCACCTCGACTGGTCCTTCGGGGTGCGCGGCGTGGTCTACACCGCCTGGATCACCGTGGCGGCGCTGGTGGTGGTGATGTTCGCGCTGGCGCCGCGGGAGCTGGCGCCGGCCGAGGACCAGGGGGTGCTCTTCGGCGTGGTGAACACCCCGGCCAACTCCACCCTGGACCAGGTGATGCCCTCCACCCGGGCGGTGAACGCCGCGGCGATGTCGCTGCCCGAGGCGAGGTTCACCTTCCAGATCACCTTCCCCACCGGCGGCTTCTGGGGGGTGGGGCTCAAGCCCTGGGACGAGCGCAACCGCAGCACCTTCCGGATCCTCCCGGAGCTGCAGTCGAAGCTCTCCGGCATCCCCGGCATCCAGACCTTCGCGGTGGTGCCGCCGGCCCTCCCCGGCGGCGGCAACTTCCCGGTGGAGGTGGTGATCGCCTCCACCGCCGAGAGCGGCGAGATCCTGGGCTTCGCCCGGCAGATCCAGGCGGCGGCGGCCCGGAGCGGCCTCTTCGCCTTCCCGCCGCTCATCGACGTGAAGATCGACCAGCCCCAGTCGGAGATCGAGATCGACCGGGACAAGGCGGCCGAGCTGGGGCTGAACCTCCAGACCGTGGGGCAGGACCTCTCCGCGGCGGTGGGCGGCGGCTTCGTGAACCGCTTCAGCATCGCCGGCCGCAGCTACAAGGTGATCCCCCAGCTGCTCCGCGTCGACCGGCTGAACCCGGAGCAGCTGAAGGACGTCTACGTCACCGGCCCCGCCGGGCAGCTGGTGGCGCTCGGCTCCATCGCCACCATCCGCGACTCGGTGGCGCCCCGCTCCCTGCCGCGCTTCCAGCAGCTCAACGCCGTGAAGATCAGCGGCGTCGCCATCCGGCCGCTGGACGAGGCGCTCAGGTTCATCGAGGGCGAGGCGGCCCGGATCCTCCCCAGGGGCTACACCCTCGACTACACCGGCGAGTCGCGCCAGCTGCGCACCGAGGGGAACCGCTTCCTCCCGGCCTTCCTGCTGGCCGTGATCCTCATCTTCCTGGTGCTGGCGGCGCAGTTCGACAGCTTCCGCGACCCCTTCGTCATCCTCGCCGGCTCGGTGCCGCTGGGCATGTTCGGCGCGCTGGTGGTGATGTTCCTGAAGATGCCGAACCCCAACCTCCGGTTCTTCACCGACGGCTGGACCACCACCCTGAACGTCTACTCGCAGGTCGGGCTGGTGACGCTGGTGGGGCTGGTCGCCAAGAACGGCATCCTCATCGTCCAGTTCGCCAACCAGCTGCAGGGCCAGGGGCTCGCCAAGGTCGACGCCGTCCGCCAGGCGGCCGTCACCCGGCTGCGCCCCATCCTCATGACCAGCGTCGCCACCGTGGCCGGCCACTTCCCGCTGACCCTGGTCTCGGGGCCGGGCGCGGCGGCCCGCAACAGCATCGGCCTGGTGCTGGTGGCCGGGATGGCGGTGGGCACCGCCTTCACCCTGTTCTTCGTGCCCGCCATCTACCTGCTGTTCGCCCGGGACCGGGGAGGGGGGCGCGCCGCGGAGCGGACCGTGTAGGATGGGTGGCTGGTGCGGGAACCGCGCTTCCACTACGGGTGGGTCGTCGTCGGCACGGGGATGCTCGGCATCTTCGCCTGCCTGGGCTTCGGCCGCTTCGCGCTGGGCATGCTGCTGCCGTCGATGGGGGCCTCGCTCGGCCTCAGCTACGCGCAGCTGGGCTACGTCGGCACCGCCAACTTCGTCGGCTACCTGGCGGCGGTGCTGGTGGCGGGCCAGGTCGCCGGGCGGTTCGGGCCGCGGGCCCTGGTGGCGGGCTCCCTGCTCCTGGTGGCCGGCTCCATGGCGCTCATCAGCCGGGCCGGCTCCTTCCTGCCGCTGCTGCTGCTCTACGTCCTCACCGGGATCGGCAGCGGCGGCACCAACGTCCCGGTGATGGGGCTCATCGCCCGCTGGTTCCTCTCCAGCGCCCGGGGCCGGGCGGCCGGCTTCGCCACCATCGGCAGCGGCTTCGCCATCGTGGTCTCGGGCCAGCTCATCCCCTGGATCAACGCCCGGGAGGGCGCGACCGGCTGGCGGACCAGCTGGCTGGTGCTGTCGGCGGTGGTGGCGGCGGTCGCGCTGCTCTCGCTGCTGCTCCTGCGGAACCGCCCCGAGGAGATGGGGCTCCGGGCCTACGGGACCGACCGGCCGCGGGGCCCCCACGCCGCGGCGGCCCCGGCGCCCGACCTGCCCTACCACCGCAGCCGGGCGGTGTGGCTCCTCGCCTTCCTCTACGCGATGTTCGGCGCCACCTACTCCATCTACGTGACCTTCATCGTCACCTCGCTGGTGCGGGAGCGGGGCTTCTCGGAGGGGACGGCCGGGATCTTCTGGTCGGCCATCGGCCTGCTGAGCCTGCTCTCCGGCCCGGTCCCCGGCTGGATCTCCGACCGCTTCGGCCGGCGGGCCGGCCTGAGCCTGGTCTTCTCGCTGCAGCTCGCCGCCTACCTGCTGGCCGGGCTGCACCTGCCCCGCCCCTTCCTCTACCTCTCGGTGGCCTGCTTCGGGGTGGTGGCCTGGTCGGTCCCCGCCATCATGACCGCGGCGGTGGGCGACCACGTCGGCCCCGAGAGCACCCTGCGGGCGCTCGGCTTCCTCACCCTCTTCCTGGGCCTGGGGCAGGTGGTGGGCCCGGCCCTGGGCGGGGTGCTGGCCGACCGGACCGGGGGCTTCGAGGCGAGCTTCCTCCTGGCGGCCGCCCTGGCCGGGGCGGCCGTGGCGGCCTGCCGCTTCCTGCGCCCTCCGGGCCGCAGTACCCTCGACGCATGAGGCGCAAGCGCATCGGCATCCTCACGGGCGGCGGCGACGTCCCCGGCCTCAACTCCGTCATCAAGAGCGTCGTCTACCGCGGGTACGAGAACGGCTGCGAGGTGGTGGGCGTCCGGCGGGGCTGGGAGGGGCTCACCCACCTCGACCTCTCCGACGCCCGGAGCAGGTCCCGCTACGTGGTGGAGCTGAACCGGGAGAACACGCGGACCATCGACCGCTCCGGCGGGACGGTGCTGCACTCCACCCGGACCAACCCGGCGCGGATGAAGGCCCTGCCGGCGCACCTGAAGGACGCCGACCTCCCCGCCACCCGGGGTCCGAAGGGCGTCACCTGGGACCTCACCCCCCGGGTGCTGGAGAACCTCGAGGCGCTCCAGGTGGACTGCCTCCTGGCCATCGGCGGCGACGACACCCTGAGCTACGCGGCCCGGCTGCACGACGAGGGCTGCAAGGTGATCGCCATCCCCAAGACCATGGACAACGACGTCCAGGGGACCGAGTACTGCGTCGGCTTCTCCACCGCCATCACCCGCGCCACCGACGCCATCGAGCGGCAGCGGACCACGGTGGGCTCGCACGAGCGCATCGGCGTCTTCCGCGTCTTCGGGCGCGACGCCGGCTTCACCGCGCTCTACACCGCCCACGTCACCTCGAACCGCTGCGTCATCCCCGAGTACAAGGTCGATCTCGAGAAGCTCATCGACCTGCTCGTCACCGAGAAGCGCGACAACCCGAGCAACTACGCGCTGGTGATCCTCTCGGAGGGGGCGGAGTGGCAGGGCTACACCGTCCAGGAGTACGGCGAGCCGGACCCCTACGGCCACCGGAAGAAGGCCAGCGTCGCCGAGGTGCTCTCCGACGAGATCAGGCGGCGCACCGGCGAGGAGACCATCGTCTCCGACCTCACCTACGACCTGCGCTCGGGCGACCCCGACTTCATCGACAAGCTGGTGGCCTCCACCTTCGGGACCATGGCGCTGGACGCGGTGCTGGACGGGGAGAGCGGCCTGATGTCGGCGCTGGTGGGGGGCTGCTACGACCTGGTGCACCTGCCCGACCCGAAGCTCGGGCCGCGCACCGTGGACGTGGCCAGCATGTACAACACCGAGCGCTACCGGCCGCTCTACGCCAACAAGCGCGGGCTCCCCATCTTCCTGAACCGGGTGGCGCCGCCGAAGCACCGCCACGCCCGCTGAGCCGGCGGAGGCCGGGCCTCGCGGCCGTGGCCGCGCGGAACGCTCCACGCGTTTCGGTGTAGGGCGGGGTCACCAGGGCGGGGACAAGCCCCGCCCCTACGGCGCGAGTCCCTTGCGACGCGAGGCGCCCATACACCCGCGGTGTGGCCCAGGGCGGGGACAAGCCCCGCCCCTACGGCGCGAGTCCCTTGCGACGCGAGGCGCCCATACACCCGCGGTGTG
>JAJZTO010000073.1 GCA_021848865.1 Myxococcales bacterium | reverse complement strand
TCGCCGGGCCGGACCCGGGCCGGGGCGACGTCCAGCACCACGCCGGCATCCGGCGCGGCGGCGATCGCGAGGAGCAGGAGCGGGAGCACGGCGTCCAGTTATAGGTCGCGGTCGAGGTCGGGGTCGAGGTCGGGGTCGGGGTCGCGGCTGTCAAGTCTTGTCCTCCCGGGGGCGCCGTGCGAGAAGGCCCCGCCTTGCTCGACCTCTCCGCCCTGAACCCGCCGCAGCGGGAGGCCGTGACCACCACCGAGGGGCCGCTGCTGGTGCTGGCCGGCGCCGGCTCGGGGAAGACCCGGGTCATCGCCCACCGCGTCGCCTGGCTGCTGCTCCAGGGGGTCGAGCCCGAGGCCATCCTGGCGGTCACCTTCACCAACAAGGCGGCGGCGGAGATGCGGGAGCGGGTGGGGGCGCTCGCCGGCGCCGCCGGCGCCGAGGTCTTCGTCTCCACCTTCCACAGCTTCGGGCTCTGGCTGCTGCGCGAGGAGCACCAGGCGGCCGGCCTGCCCAGGCGCTTCGCCATCTGCGACGACGGCGACCAGCTCGCGCTCCTCAAGCGCTGCATGCGCGAGGTGAGCGTCGACGACCGCGCCTTCGACGCCCGCAAGCTCCTCGCCATCGTCTCCCGGGCCAAGAGCGCCCGGCAGCAGCGCATCGCGGTGCGCCCGGAGGGGCAGGGGGACGACTACGACCTGCTCGCCTCGGAGCTCCTCCCGCGCTACCAGAGGGCGCTCGCCGCCCAGCGGTCGGTGGACTTCGACGACCTCATCGCCCGGCCGGTGGAGCTGCTGCGGAAGGACGCGGCGCTGCGCCGGCGGCTCCAGGCGCGCTTCCACCACCTGCTGGTGGACGAGTACCAGGACACCAACCTCGCCCAGCTCGAGCTGCTCACGCTGCTCGCCGGCGACCGCCGGAACGTCTGCGCGGTCGGCGACGACGACCAGGCCATCTACGGCTGGCGCGGGGCCGAGGTGAAGAACATCCTGCGCTTCGACCGGCACTTCCGCGGCGCCCGCGAGGTGCGGCTGGAGCAGAACTACCGCTCCACCGGGAACATCCTGGCCTGCGCCAACGCCGTCATCGGCAAGAACCCGGGGCGCAAGCCCAAGCGGCTCTGGACCGCCGCCGGGGACGGCGAGCCGGTGAAGGTGGTGGCGCTGCCGGACGAGGAGGAGGAGGCCCGCTTCGTGGCCGGCGAGATCTCCCGCCGGCGCGGCGAGGGGCGCCCCGCCTCCGACTTCGCGGTGCTCTACCGCCTGAACGCCCAGTCGCGCCCCTTCGAGGAGGCCTTCCGGGAGGCCGGCATCCCCCACCACGTCCACGGCGCGCCGGCCTTCTTCGAGCGCTCCGAGGTCCGGGACCTGCTGGCCTGGCTCAAGGCCTGCGCCGAGCCCCGCGACGAGGTCTCGCTCTCGCGCATCGTCAACGTCCCGGCCCGCGGCATCGGCGACGCCTCGCTCTCGCGCCTCCAGGAGTGGGCGGTGGCGCAGGCCCTCCCGCTCGCCGAGGCCCTGCCGCGCGCCGCCGAGGTGCCGGGCATGCCCCGCGGGGCGCCGGAGCGGATGGCCGACTTCGCGGCGCTGCTCGCGCGCACCGGCGCCGCCTTCGCGAAGGGGGCGCTCGCCGGGACGGCGCGCCGGCTGGTGGAGGAGATCGACCTCTACAGCCACGTCCGGCAGTCGGTGAAGTCGATCGAGGCCGGGACGCGCAAGGTGGAGGCGGTGGAGGGGCTCCTGCGCTCGCTGGAGCGCTTCGAGCAGCGCGCCGGCCGGCGGCCGACGCTGGCGCAGTGGCTCGCCAAGCTCGCCCTCGACTCGCGCGAGGAGGAGGCGCCGGGCGAGGGCGTGTCGCTGCTCAGCCTGCACGCCGCCAAGGGGCTGGAGTTCCCGGTGGTCTTCCTGGCCGGCGCCGAGGAGGACCTGCTCCCCTCGGCCGGCATCCAGGGGGAGGCCCGCGACCTCGAGGAGGAGCGGCGGCTCTGCTACGTGGGGATCACCCGGGCGCGCGAGGAGCTGTTCCTCACCCGCGCGGCGGCCCGGGTGAAGCGGGGCAAGACCCTCCCGCGCACGCCCAGCCGCTTCCTGGCCGACCTCCCGGCCGGGGCCCACGCCCTCCACGACCCGAACCACGCCGAGCGCCCCGAGGACGTGGACGCCCGGTCGGCCGAGGTGCTGGCGGCCCTGCGGGCCCGGATCGGCGCGGGGCGCGGCTGATCGCCGCGGACCGCCCGCGGCGCCGGACGGCCGCCCGGGCGGTCCCTTGACAAAGGCCGGCCCATCACTTAGAAGGCGCCTTCCCAAACAGGCGCCAAGCGCAGGATTTTCCATGAACAAGAGCACCCACAGCGCGACCCGTTCCGAGGCCCTCCAGGGCCGGAAGTGGTGGCTGCTGGACGCGGACGGCCTCGTCGTCGGCCGCGCCGCCAGCCAGGTCGCGAGCATCCTCAAGGGCAAGCACAAGCCCAGCTACACGCCCTCCCTCGACGTCGGCGACTTCGTGGTGGTGGTGAACGCGGGGAAGGCCCGCTTCACCGGCAAGAAGGAGGAGGCGAAGCTCTACTTCTCCCACACCATGCACCCCGGCGGCGCCAGGCAGACGCCGGCCCACAAGGTGCGGGCCCGCCACCCCGAGGACGTCTTCGTCGCCGCGGTGAAGCGGATGCTGCCCCGCAACGCACTGGGGCGCGACATGATGCGGAAGCTGAAGGTCTACCCGGGCGACAAGCACCCGCACGCCGCCCAGAAGCCCGCGCCGCTCAAGCTCGCCGCCCGCGCGTAAAGGATCGACCAGATGCCCCAGCTCCAGATCTCCGTCGGCCGCCGCAAGGACGCGGTGGCCCGCGTCCGGCTCGCGCCGGGCACCGGCAACATCACCATCAACGGCCGCGCCCTCGACGCCTACTTCGGCCGCGAGACCTCGAAGATGATCCTGGTCGAGCCCCTGAAGCTGGTGGACCAGATGGGCAAGCTCGACGTCTTCGTCACCGCCCGCGGCGGCGGCCTCTCCGGCCAGGCCGGCGCCATCCGCCACGGCATCACCCGGGCGCTGATGGAGCTGAACCCGGAGTACCGCGCCATCCTCAAGAAGGCCGGCTTCGTCACCCGCGACGCCCGCAAGGTGGAGCGCAAGAAGTACGGCCAGCCCGGCGCCCGCAAGCGCTTCCAGTTCAGCAAGCGCTAGCCGCGCCGCCGCCCCGTCTCCGAGAGGCCGATCGCGGGTTTCCGCGGTCGGCCTCTTGCCTTCCCCACGTTGTGGGACAGGCCCACACGTCCGCGGCGCCTTGCCCGTCCGGGCGAATGGCGCCGGCCCGGCGGCGGGTGGTAGCCTTCCCCTCCATGGAGCTGAACGAGATCCTGCAGGTCGCGCTGCGGGCGGGCGCCAGCGACATCCACCTCAAGGCCGGGCTCCCCCCCATGTTCCGGGTGGACGGCGCGCTGGTGCCGCTCAAGGACGCGCGGCGGCTGCCCCCGGAAGAGGTGGCGCGGATGGCGTTCGGGATCATGAACGACTTCCAGAAGGAGAAGTTCAAGCAGACCAACGAGGTGGACCTGGCCTACGGCGTCCCCGGCCTGGGCCGCTTCCGCGTCAACATCTTCCAGCAGCGCGGCACCCTCGGCGGCGTCTTCCGCGTCATCCCCTTCAAGATCCAGAGCATCGAGCAGCTGCTGCTCCCGAAGATCCTGGAGAAGATCGCCGGCGAGCAGCGCGGCCTGGTGCTGGTCACCGGGACCACCGGCTCGGGCAAGTCCACGACGCTGGCGGCGATGATCGACCACGTCAACGCCACCGAGACCTGCCACATCATGACCATCGAGGACCCGATCGAGTTCCTCATCCGCGACAAGCGCTCGATCGTGAACCAGCGCGAGGTGGGCGTCGACACCATGAGCTTCGGGCAGGCGCTGAAGAGCGCCCTGCGCCAGGACCCGGACGTGATCCTGGTGGGCGAGATGCGCGACCTCGAGACCATCGAGACGGCGCTGACCGCGGCCGAGACCGGCCACCTGGTGATGTCGACGCTCCACACCCTGGACGCCACCGAGACCATCAACCGCATCATCTCGGCCTTCCCGCCCTACCAGCAGAAGCAGGTGCGCCTGCAGCTCGGCTCGGTGCTCAAGGCGGTCATCAGCCAGCGCCTGGTGCCGCGCGCCGACGGCAAGGGGCGGGTGCCGGCCATCGAGGTGCTGCTGGCGACCGGCCGGGTGCGCGAGCTCATCGAGGACAAGGACCGCACCAAGGAGATCCCCGACGCCATCGCCCAGGGCCACGTCGCCTACGGGATGCAGACCTTCGACCAGAGCCTGATGGGGCTGCTGAAGCAGGGCCTCATCACCTACGAGGAGGCGCTGCGCCAGGCCACCAACCCCGACGACTTCGCGCTGCGGGTCTCGGGCATCTCCGGCACCAGCGACTCCCGGTGGGACGGCTTCGAGAAGGCCGAGGGGCAGGCGGCGGCGCCCCCGGTGGCGCGGCCGGCGCCGGGCCCCGCCGCGGGCGGGCCACCCCGCCCGCCGCCGGTGCCGGGCCAGGCGGTGGCGCGCATCCAGCCCGCCCAGGTGGCCGCCAAGCCGGGGGCGCCGGCCCCGGCCGCCGACGACGACTTCCAGATCGAGCGGTTCTAGAAGGTCATCCGGTAGCCGACCCGCAGCGCCAGCCCGGCGGTGGTGGTGCCCGAGCCGGCCGCCGCCGTGTCGAGCGCGCCGTACTCGAGGAGCAGCTCGCCGGTGAGGCTGCCCGGGCCCAGCGCCAGCTCGGCGCCGAGGGGCACGCCGAACCCCAGCTTGGTGGCCTGCTCGGTGGTGGTGGCCATCGCCTGGCCGCCCGCCGAGCCCGAGACCCGGCTCTGCAGGAGGTAGAGGCGCGGGCCGATGCCGGCGTAGGGCACGAGGCCTCCCGCCCAGGGGAGGCCGGTGAGCGCGGCGAAGCCCCGCAGCCGGTAGAGCCCGGTGGGCGCGATCACCAGCTCCCGCTGCGTGAGCTTCCAGTCGTACGCGGCCCCGCCGACGCGCGGATCGCCGGCGCCGCCGCTGGCGGTGGGCTGCGCGTAGGCGATCTCCAGCACCGCCGCGAAGCTGCGCTCCATCCAGGGCAGCAGCCACCCCACCTCCACGGCGCCGACCGCGTTCGCGCCCAGCTTGGAGAAGGGCACGATCCCCCCGGCCTTCACTCCCACCAGCAGCGCGCCCACGTCGCTCCCGGCGGCCGGAGCCGTGGTCGGGGTCGTGGACGTCCTCGCCGGCGGCGGGGGCAACGGGACCGGGTGGGCCTGGGCCTGCGCCTGCGCGAGCGCCGCGAGCGGCGCGGCGGCGAGAGCGGCGATGGCGAGGATGGTCTTCATGGTCGGCCCCCTTACCAGATCACCAGCTCGGTGGTGCTGCTCGCCCCGGTCGCGGTCTGGCCGCCGACGAGGAAGATGAAGGCGCTCTGGACCGCGCTGCCGGTGAGGTAGCGCGGGCTGGCCAGCGTGATGCCCTGCGAGTTCCAGGCGCCCGGGGCCAGGCCCGGCAGCGGGGCGGCGATGCTCGCCGAGGTGGCTCCCGAGGAGGGTGCCGCTCCGGCGCCGCCGAAGGTGAAGAGCTGCCCGTTGGCGGCGCAGACGCCGTAGCCGGCCTGCGTCCCGCCGAACTTCCGCTGCGGCGTGAAGCTGCCCAGGTCCCCGCCCGCGGCCACCTTGCCGGCGTCGACGTCGGCGCTCTGCACGCCGCCGCCCAGGTAGACGTAGGCGTCGGGCGGCGTGACCAGGCCCGAGGTGACGGAGCTCACCGCCCAGGCGCCGAGCTCCGCGCGCCCGCTGGCGACGCTGGAGGCGCCGGCCAGCCAGGCCGCCCCCGCCACCTGGTGGCCGTTGGCCTGGACGCTCACCGGGAGGTACTCGTAGCTGGTGAGCGCCGTCCCGGCCGCGTTCGCGCCCAGCAGGGCGTAGACGTAGAAGCGGCCGGAGGTCACCGGATCGGCGGCGGCGGCGCCGGCGGGGGCCTTCCGCGCCGCGTTCAGCGCCGGCAGCTGCGCCCACCGCCCCACGCTGCCGATGGGCAGCGGCGTCTGGGTGCCCGGCACCGCGGCGCCGTCGTCGGTGTACTGCAGCGTCGTCCCGCCGGGGACGGTGGCGAGCAGCACCTCCTGACCGGAGACGCCGTTCACCACCGGGGTCCGGTAGACGAGGTAGCCGGCGACGTTGGGGAGCGTGGCGCCCAGCGAGTCCCGGGGAGCCTGCCAGGAGAGCAGGACCTGGATCTTCTTCCCGGTGAGGGAGGGCACCTTGAGGATGACCTCGTCGCTGGGGAGCGACTCGCCACCGGGGTTGTCGAGGTCGGCGGCGGAGAAGAGCGCCGACACCCGGTAGATCCAGTAGCCGGGGTCGAGGCCGGTGGCCGCCGGGAGGATGTCGCCGACGTCCAGCGCCGGGACCTCCGCCGGGTCGAGGATCATGGCGCGCTCGGCGGTGGCGAGGGCGCCGGCGCCGCCGGTGCCGCCGAAGACGTAGAGGTACCGGCCGGCCGTGGCGGACCCGGCGTAGGCCCGCGGCGTCGAGAGCGCGGTTCGCGGCACCACGCTCCAGGCGCCCATCTTCCCGAAGAGGTCCACCGGGGCCCCCTCCACGTCGCCGAAGGGCGCGCCGGCCGCCGCCGCGCCGCCGTCGCCGCCCACCGCGTACACGAATCGCGAGGCGGGCGTGGCGTTGCCGGCAAAGGCCACCAGGGCGCGGCGCCCCCTGGTGAGGGGGCTGCCGGCCACCGGGTTGGTCAGGTTCAGCGAGGAGTTGGTCACGCCGACGGCGGAGTAGTCGAAGAAGGAGCCGTCGCCGACGTTGGTGAGCCGCAGCACGCACACCGAGCCGACGGGGAGCGCGCTCCCGTCGACGGTGACGGGCACCGCGCAGCTGGACGCCGAGGCGCAGCTGACGGTCCCGGTGGTGACCGCGGGTGGAGCCAGCGGGATCCCGGCCGCGTCCCGGCACTGCATGGCCGCGGCGACGCCGGCGACGTCGTCGAAGTTCGATCCGCTCGCGGTCACCACCTGCGAGGCCAGGTCGACGATCGAGGAGGGGGTGACCGCCGCCACCACCGGCGGCGGGTTGGCCTCGACGGTGAAGGCGGAGGTCAGCAGGCCCACCGTGCCGTCCGGGTTCACCAGGACGAGGTCGTAACGCCCGGGCGCCTGGCCGGCGGGCACCACCGCCGTGAGCGTGTCCGCGTCCACGAAGGAGACGGAGCGGGCCTGGATGGCCGGCGCGGTCGTGGCGCCGACGGGGTTGAAGAACAGCCGGGGCGTGGCGACGAAGGGCTGGTTCGCGGGCGCCGCGGTGTCGCGCTGGACGGTGACGGCGGTGGTCGAGCCCTGCCAGCCGAAGCCGGGCGTCACCGACTTGATGGAGACGGTGGTGGTCGCGGTCACGGTGATGGCGTTCGGCAGGACGCTGGGGCAGGTGGTGGCGTCGTCCACGTAGAGGTCGTAGGCGCCCACTGCCTGGCCCACCGGGATCACCACCTGGACGCGGTTGGGGTGGCCGGGCACGGCGGTGGGCGTGAGCTGCGTCGTGCTGCCGATCCCGTGCGGCGCGATGGCCACGGTCACCGGCCAGGTGATGGTGGTGACGTAGACCGTCACCGTGGTGTTGATGCCGTTGAAGACCACCTCGGGGTCGGCGAAGAAGGCGACCGGTCCGGTGACGGCGGTGATCTGCTGGTGCGGGGCGGCGTCGGTGCAGCCGTCCAGGTTGTCGACGATCAGGTCGTACTTGTTGGGCGGGACGGCTCCGCCGCCGAAGATCGCGGTGAGCAGGGTGCCGCCGCCGCTGACCGCCACCGAGGCGGCGTGCAGCGCCGGCGGGCCGGCGGTCACCGGCGCCAGGTCCACCGCCGCCGAGGCCAGGAAGCCGGTCCCGCTCAGCGCCAGCGTCCCGCCGCCCTGGCACAGGGTGACCGGCACCACGCCCCCCACGAACGGCGGCGGCTCCACGTGGAGGGTGACGACGTCGCTGGACGCGCAGTTCGCCGGCGGCGGGTTGGTCACGGTGACCGGGTAGTCGCCGGGGGCGAACAGCCCGGCCGGGATGGTGACGGTGAGGCCGGTGCAGGTGGAGACGACGCCCTCGGCGAAGGTGCCGGGCAGCGCCGTGCAGCCGGTGGCGACCACCGAGGTGAAGTCGGCGTTGCCGTGGGCCCCGATGGTCACCGTGGGGACCGCGGCGCCCACGGTGAGGATGCCGCTGCCGGAGAGGTTCACGGTCTGGGCGCCCTGCGCGTCGCAGATGGCCGGGCGATCCAGGGTGGAGAGGACCGGCCGGGGGACGGCCGCCAGGCCGGCCGCGAAGGTGGCGCTCGCCTTCCCGTCGGGGTTCGTGACCCGGACGTCGTAGAAGCCGGGCGTCAGCGCCAGCGCGGGGACGACGTCGAAGGACATCTCCTGGGCGCTCCGCCAGTGGACCAGGCTCGCGCCCGGGTCGGCGGGGTCGTCGGGGACTCGGATCGCGCCCCCGGCCGCCGCTCCGCCCAGGTCCCGGGTCCGGGTGAGGAGCACCTCGGGCAGGACCAGCCGCGGGGAGGAGGTCAGCGTCCCGGTCGGCATCGGCGTGAAGCCGTCGCCGGTGAGGGTGACCCGCGTGGTCCGCTGTTCGGCGCAGACCAGATCCGGTCGCACCAGGCCGGCGGTCATCGACGGGCTGGACACCTGGTGGCTGCAGGCGGCGACGGCGAGCGCGCCCAGGGCGGCGGCGTGGCGAGCGAGCATGGTTCCTCCCTGTGAATGGCGTAACACGCTTCTCGGGCCACGGGTTGCATGGCCCCGGCCGCCCCATGCAGGTCGGTGTACACTTCCCTCCATGGCCGGACCCGACTCGCCGCTCGAGCAGGCCAAGGCGCTGGCGCTGCGCGTCCTCGCCTTCCACGCCCGCACCGGCGCCCAGCTGCGCCGTCGGCTCGGCCAGGCCGGCCACGCGCCGGAGGCGGACGAGGTGCTGGCCTGGCTGGCGCGGCTCGGCTACCTCGACGACGCCGGCTGGGCCCGGGCCACGGCGCGCTCGCTGACGCGGCCGGGGCGGCTCGGTCCCCGCGCCGCCGAGCGGCGCCTCGCGGCCGCCGGGATCGCGCCGGAGGAGGCGCGGGCCGCGGTGGCCGGGGCCCTGGCCCAGGCGGTCGCCCCGGGCGAGGAGCCGGCCGAGGTGGCGCTGTGCCGGGCGCTGGCCGGCCGGCGCACCGGCGGGCGGCCCGCGGCCGGGCTCCCCGACCGCGATCGGGCCCGCCTGGCCCGGTTCCTCCTGGGCCGGGGCTTCTCGCCCGAGGCGGTGCAGCGGGTGGTCGGGCTGCGCGCCGACCGGGACCGGTGGGAAGAGGGTGGGGAGGGCGGCGGATGATCCGGCGGGTCCTTTGCGTTATCTTGCCGGCCCTCATGCGCGCCCTCCTCCCCGTCCTCCTCGCCACGGCCCTGGCCTGCGGCACCTCCCGCGTCACCTTCACCGGCGAGGTGAAGTACGGGAAGACCGCCGAGGACGACTACAACGCCGGCCTGGAGGAGGCCAAGGCCGAGAGCTGGGTCGAGGCCCAGAAGTTCCTGGAGCACTGCCGGACCAAGTACCCCTTCTCCAAGTTCGCGCCGCTGGCCGAGATGAAGCTGGCCGACATCAAGATGGCGCAGGAGCTGTACGTCGAGGCGGCCGACGCCTACGGCACCTTCGCCCGCATGCACCCCACCCACGACCTGGCCGACACCGCCGCCTACCTGGAAGGGGTGGCGCTGATCCGGGACGGCCCGTCCGACCTCTTCCTGCTCCCGCCGGCCGAGGAGCGGGAGCTGAAGTCCGTGCGCGACGGTATA
>JAJZTO010000072.1 GCA_021848865.1 Myxococcales bacterium | reverse complement strand
CCTGGTCCACCTCTGGTACCTCCGGCGTGGCGCGCCGGAGCGGCTGCTCTCCTGGCGGGTGGCCTTCCTCGTCACCCTGGGCGGGGAGGTGATCCACATGGGGATCGTCCTCCTGCTCGCCCACCCCTGGCCCGACGCGGTGGCGCTGGTCCGGCTCATCGGCCCTCCGATGGTCCTGGCGAACCCGGTGGGCGCGGCCCTCTTCATGTCGGTGGTCCAGGACCGGCAGATGGTCTTCGACCGCGTCGCCGCCGCCTCCTCGGCCCGCGCCCTGCGCGTCGCCGAGCGGACCCTGGGGCTGCTGGCGAAGGGGTTCGACCGCGCCGCCGCCGGCGACCTGGCCCACATCATCCTGGAGGAGACCGGCGTGGGGGCGGTGGCCGTCACCGACACCGAGAGCGTGCTGGCCTTCGTGGGGCGGGGCTCCGACCACCACCTCCCCGGGCCCATCGCCTCGCCCCTCTCCCGCCGCGCCATCGCCCGGAACGAGCTGGTCTTCGCCGACGGGGAGCGGGAGCAGTTCACCTGCCCGATCACGCCGGGGTGCCCGCTCGGGTCGGTGCTGGTGGCGCCGCTCCACCTGGACGGCGCCGTCATCGGCACGGTGCAGCTCTTCGAGCCGCGCCACCAGCGTTTCCTGAACATGAATCGGTCGCTGGGGGAGGGCATCGCCGCGCTGCTCTCCAACCAGCTGCTGGTGGCCCGCTACCAGGAGCAGAAGAACCTGCTCACGGTGTCGGAGCTGAAGCTGGTGCAGGCGCAGGTGAACCCGCACTTCCTCTTCAACTCGCTGAACACCATCGTCGCCATCCTGCGCACCGACGCGGTGCGCGCCCGCGAGCTGCTGGTCCACCTCGCCACCTTCTTCCGGAAGAACCTGAAGCGGCAGGAGGACGTCTCCTCGCTGGCCGAGGAGCTGGAGCACGTCCGCAGCTACCTGGAGATCGAGAAGGCGCGCCACCAGGGCCGGATCACGGTGGAGACCGAGGTGGACGAGGCGCTGCTCGGCCTGCGGCTGCCCACCTTCACCCTGCAGCCGGTGGTGGAGAACGCCTTCAAGCACGGCCTCTCCACCATCCTGAAGCCCGGGGTGGCCCGCATCCGCGCCTTCGCCCAGGACGGGGTGGCCCACCTCCTGGTGGAGGACAACGCCGGGGCCTACCTGGACCCGGGGGAGCGGGGCGGCCTGGGGATGCGCATCGTGGACAAGCGGATCCGCAACCTCATGGGGCCGGAGTACGGCCTGCGGGTGGAGTGCGTCCCCGGCGAGCTGACCCGGGTCACCATCCGGGTCCCGGTGGCGGGGGCGCGCGCGTGATGCGGGCCCTGGTGGTGGACGACGAGCTGCACGCCCGCGACGAGCTGGCGGCGCTGCTCGCCGAGACCGGCGAGGTGGAGGTGGTGGGGAGCTGCGGGAACGCGCTGGAGGCGCTGCCCGCCATCCGCCTGCTCCGGCCCGAGGTGCTCTTCCTCGACGTCCAGATGCCGGCGGTGAACGGCTTCGAGCTGCTGGCGATGATCGATCCGGCCGTCCTCCCCCGGGTGGTCTTCGTCACCGCGCACGACGCCTTCGCGGTGCGGGCCTTCGAGGAGAGCGCCGCCGACTACCTGCTGAAGCCGGTGGCCCGGGAGCGGCTGGCGCGGACGCTGGAGCGGCTGCGGCGCCCGGCGGCGGGCCCGGCGGTGCCGCTCCCCGCCGAGCCGGTGCGGCGCATCCCCTGCCTGGGCCAGCGGTCCATCAAGCTGGTGGACGTCGCCGACGTCGAGTTCGTGCGCTCCGGGGAGGCCGGGGTCTACGTGGTCTGCCCCGCCGGCGAGCTCTTCACCGAGTTGACGCTCAAGGTGCTGGAGGAGCGGGCCGGGCTGATGCGCTGCCACAAGCAGTACCTCGTCAACGTCGCCCGGGTCGACGAGATCACCGTGGGTGAGGAGGCGCCGGTGATCAGGACCCGGGGCGGGCGCGTGGTGCCGGTGAGCCGCCGCTTCCTGGCGAAGCTCAAGGAGCGGCTCGGCATCGCTTGACGCGTCGCGGCGCCCGGGCCACCGGGTTGCCGGTCACCCGGGAATTTCGGCCGGTCGCAGCCCTCTCGGGGCCGCTCACCCGTTTTGCGCCTCCCGGTCGCACCCGGCGTGGTGAAATTCGCGTCTCGCAAGCCGGCGTGCGGTGCCCGGGCAACGGTCCCCGACGCGCGCCGGGCGTGGCTCGGGCAGGGCCCGAACGGGGTGAGATGAGCGAAGCGCGGGACATCGACGCCCTGCCCGACCGCCACCGCCGTTTCTGGCGGGAGGCGAGCGGCTTCCTCCCGGGCGACCGGCTCTTCTGCGATCCCTTGCGCACCCTGGCCTACGGGACCGACGCCAGCTTCTACCGCCTGGTGCCGCGCGTCGTCGCCCGGGTGCGGGACCTCGAGGAGGTCCGGCGCCTGCTCGAGGTGGCGGCCCGCTGCGAGACCCCCATCACCTTCCGCGCCGCGGGGACCAGCCTCTCGGGGCAGGCGGTCACCGACTCGGTGCTGGTCCAGCTCTCCGGCTGGCGCCGGTCGCGCGTCCTCGACGGCGGCGCCCGGGTGGCCCTGGAGCCCGGCGTCATCGGCGCGGACGCCAACGGCCTGCTGGCGCCGCTGGGGCGGAAGATCGGGCCCGACCCCGCGTCCATCGGGACCTGCATGGTGGGCGGCATCACCGCCAACAACGCCAGCGGGATGTGCTGCGGCACCGCCCAGAACAGCTACCGGACGGTGGAGAGCATGGTGCTGCTCCTCGCCGACGGGACCCGGCTCGACACCGGCGACCCCTCCTCCCGCGCCGCCTTCGCCGCCTCGCACGCCCCGCTGCTCTCCGGCCTGGCCGCGCTGCGCGACGAGATCGCCGCCGACCCCGAGCTCTCGGAGCGCATCCGGCGCAAGTACCGGATCAAGAACACCACCGGCTACGGCCTGAACTCCTTCGTGGACTTCCACGACCCGGTGGACATCCTGCTGCACCTCCTGGTCGGCTCCGAGGGCACGCTGGCCTTCATCGCCGAGGTGACCTTCCGGACGGTGGAGGAGCAGGCCCACAAGGCCAGCGCCCTGGTGCTCTTCCCCGACATCGAGCACGCCGCCCGGGCCACCCAGCGGCTGAAGACCGGGCCGGTCTCGGCGGTCGAGCTGATGGACCGGGCCTCGCTGCGCTCGGTCGAGGGCAAGCCCGGCCTGCCGCCGGTCCTGAAGACGCTCCCGCCCGACGCCTGCGCCCTGCTGGTGGAGGTGCGCGGCGAGGACGCCCGCCAGGTGCAGGAGAAGGCGGCGGCGGCCGCCGCCCTGGTCGCCGGGATCCGGACGCTGCAGCCGGTGCGCTTCACGCCGGTGAAGGCCGAGTACGAGCGGCTCTGGGACGTGCGCCGCGGCCTCTTCCCGGCGGTGGGTTCGGTGCGCCGCATCGGCACCACCGTGGTCATCGAGGACGTGGCCTTCCCCATGGAGCACCTGGCGGCGGGGACGGTGGAGCTGCAGCGGCTCTTCGGCCAGCACGGGTACGCCGAGGGGATCATCTTCGGCCACGCCCTCGACGGGAACCTGCACTTCGTCTTCACCCAGGACTTCGGCGACCCCTCCGAGGTGGAGCGCTACCGGCGCTTCATGGAGGAGGTCTGCGAGCTGGTGGTCCGGAAGTACGACGGCTCGCTGAAGGGGGAGCACGGCACCGGCCGCAACATGGCCCCCTTCGTCGAGCTGGAGTGGGGGGCGCGGGCCTACGCGGTGATGCGCCGGGTGAAGGCGCTCCTCGACCCGCGCGGCCTGCTGAACCCCGGCGTCCTCCTCAACGACGACCCGCAGGTGTACCTGAAGGACCTGAAGCCGCTGCCACGGGCCCACGAGGTCGTCGACCGCTGCATCGAGTGCGGCTTCTGCGAGCCGAAGTGCCCCTCGCGGGCGCTCACCCTGACGCCGCGGCAGCGCATCGCGGCGCAGCGGGAGATGGCGCGGCTGCGGGGCGCCGGCCGGGGCGAGGCGCTGCGGCGCCTCGAGGCCGACTACCGGTACCTGGGCGACGCCACCTGCGCCACCGACGGCCTGTGCGCCACCGCCTGCCCGGTCTCCATCGACACCGGCAAGCTCACCAAGGCGCTGCGGGCCGCGTCGCGCGGCGAGCGGGCCCGGAGCGTGGCCGGGACGGTGGCCGACCACTACGCCGGCGCCACCCGCGCCGCCCGGGCCGGCCTGGCGGTCGCCGACGCCGGCCACGCCCTCCTGGGCGCCGGCCTGGCGCGCGGACTCGCCCGCGGGCTGCGGGCCGTCACCGGCGGCGCCACGCCGGCCTGGCACCCGCGCTTCCCGCGGCCGGCGCCGGCCGGCCCGTTCGACGACCGGGTCTCGGGGCGCGGGCGGCGGGTGGTCTACTTCCCGGCCTGCACCGCCCGGATGATGGGCCCGGCCCGCGGCGACCCGGACGACCGGGCCCTGTTCCAGGCGGTGCTCTCGCTGCTCGACAAGGCCGGCTGGGACGTGACCTTCCCCCGCGACGTCGAGCCGCTCTGCTGCGGCCTGACCTTCGAGTCCAAGGGCTTCCCGGAGCTGGCCGACCGGAAGTCCCGCGAGCTGGAGGCGGAGCTGCTCGACCGCAGCGAGGGCGGGGCGCTGCCGGTGCTCTGCGACACCAGCCCCTGCCTGCAGCGGATGCGGGCCACCCTCGACCCGCGGCTCCGGACCTACGAGCCGGTGGAGTTCATCCACGACTTCCTGCTCGCCGACCTGGCCATCGCCCGCCGCGCCGGCCCGGTGGCGCTGCACCTCACCTGCAGCTCGCAGAAGCTGGGGCTCGACGCCAAGCTGCGCGCCGTGGCCTCGGCCTGCGCCGAGCGCGTGGTGGTGCCCCCCACCGGCTGCTGCGGCTTCGCCGGCGACAAGGGCTTCACCGTCCCCGAGCTGAACGCCTCGGCCCTGTCCGGCCTGCGCGAGGCGGTGGCCGGGTGCGCCGCCGGGTACTCCAACAGCCGCACCTGCGAGATCGGCCTCTCGCTCCACGCCGGCATCCCGTACCAGTCGATCGTCTACCTCGTCGATCGGTGCAGCTCCGCCGCAACCTCAGCCGCAGCGCCCACGTAGCGTCCGGAGGAATCGCATGTACCACCAGAACTACAACCCGCTGGGGAGCGTCCTGCTCTCCACCATCGTGGCCGCGATCCCCATCGCGGTGCTCCTCTACTTCATCGCCCTGCACCCGCACCGCGACAAGGACGGCGGGCGGCACCTCGGCATCTCCGCGCCCTACGCCGCCTTCTTCGGCGTCATCGCCGCCTTCTTCGTCTCCTGCCTGGCCTTCGGCATGCCGGTGAAGTCGGCGGTGTCGGCCTTCGCCTTCGGCGGCCTCTCCGGCTTCCTGGGGATCATCTGGATCGTGCTGGGGGCGATGTTCCTCTACACGATGACGGTGATCACCGGGAAGTTCGAGATCGTGAAGGAGTCGATCGTCCACATCTCCTTCGACCGGCGGCTCCAGGTGCTGCTCATCGCCTTTTCCTTCGGCGCCATCATCGAGGGCACCTCCGGCTTCGGCACGCCGGTGGCCATCGCCGGCGCCGTCATGGTGGGCCTGGGCTTCTCGCCCTTCCAGTCGGCCGTCCTCAACCTCCTCGCCAACACCGCCCCGGTCGCCTGGGGCGCCATCGGCACGCCCATCGTCACCCTGGCGGCGGTCAGCGGCATCGACCAGCTCACCCTCTCCTCGATGGCCGGCCGGCAGCTGCCCTGGGCCTCGTTCCTGGTGCCCTTCTGGCTGGTCGCCACCTTCGTGAAGATGGAGGGGGGCACCTGGAAGGAGGTCTTCGAGGTCTGGCCGGCGGCGCTGGTCTCGGGCCTCTCCTTCGCGATCATGCAGTTCTTCGCCTCGGGCTGGGCGCCGACGCACCTCATGACCGACGTGGTGGCCGGCGTCTTCTCGGTGCTCGCCACCGCGCTCTTCCTCCGCTTCGTGTGGCACCCCAAGACCCGCTTCCTGCTGAAGTCGGAGCGCGGCAAGCCCGGCGCCGAGGCCAGGGCCGCCGAGCAGTCCTGGAAGTTCCCGTACACCTTCGGCCAGACCGCGTTCGCCTGGGTCCCCTGGGCCATCCTCATCGGCGCCTGCGCCCTGTGGGGCGTCCCCACCTTCAAGGGGGTGCTGAACAACCTCTTCTCGGGCGTGAAGATCGACACCACCCTGTTCGGCGGCAAGTTCGGCGGGACGCTCTCCCTGCCGTGGTGGGACATGCCGGCGCTGAACGGCATGGTCCAGCGCATGCCGCCGGTCGCCCCGGTGAACGCCAAGCCGGAGGCGGCGCGGTTCCTCATCAACTGGCTCTCGGCCGCCGGCACCGGCGTGTTCGTGGCAGCCCTCCTCTCCGGCCTGGTGCTCGGCCTCAGCGCCGCGCAGTGGCGGGAGGCGATCGGCCGCACCCTGGCCCGGATGAAGATCCCGGTCCTGGTCATCGGCCAGGTGCTGGGCCTCGGCTTCCTCACCCGCTACGCCGGGACCGACGCGGTCCTCGGGCTCGCCTTCACCAGCGCCGGCGCGCTGTACCCGTTCTTCGCGGCCTACCTCGGCTGGCTGGGCGTGTTCCTCACCGGCTCCGACACCGCCTCCAACGCCCTCTTCGGGAGCCTGCAGCGCATCACCGCGCAGCAGCTCCACCTGAACGAGGTGCTGATCGTCGCCACCAACTCCACCGGCGGCGTCATGGGCAAGATGATCGACGCCCAGTCGATCATGGTGGCCTGCGCCGCCTGCTACGACGACCCCAAGGAGCGCAAGCACGCCCTCGGTCCCATCTTCCGGACCGTGTGGTGGCACTCGGTCGCCGGGGCGGCGGTGATCGGCATCATCGCCATGCTGCAGGCCTACGTCTTCCCCGGGGTCATCCCCCTGCTGAAGTGACGGCGGCGACCCGTTGACCGGCGGCCCGCCCCGGGGCCATTGACCCGGGGCGGGCCCGCGCGCAGGCTCCCGGAGGACCATGATCACCGTCGGACTGTTCATCCCCTGCTACGTCGATCAGTTCTTCCCCCACGTCGGCATGGCCACCGTGCGCGTGCTGGAGCGGCACGGGGTGCGGGTCGAGTTCCCCGAGGAGCAGACCTGCTGCGGCCAGCCCATGGCCAACTCGGGCTGCGCCGACGAGGCCCGGCCCCTGGCCGAGAAGTTCCTGCGGGTCTTCCAGGGCTTCGACTACGTGGTGGCCCCCTCGGGGAGCTGCGTCTCGATGGTGCGGAACCACTACGACGGCCTGGTGGGCGGGCGGAGCGGCCACGAGCACCTGAAGGCCCACAGCTACGAGCTGTGCGAGTTCCTCCACGACGTGCTCCACGTCGAGCAGGTGGAGGGGCGCTTTCCCCACCGGGTCGGGCTGCACCGCAGCTGCCACGGCCTGCGGGAGCTGCGGCTCGGCGCCGGCAGCGAGCGGAACGTGCCCGGCTTCGACAAGGTGAAGAAGCTGCTCTCCTCGCTGGAGGGCATCACCCTGCTCGAGCCCTCCCGCGCCGACGAGTGCTGCGGCTTCGGCGGCACCTTCGCGGTGAACGAGGAGGCGGTCTCCTGCATGATGGGAAAGGACCGGATCGCCGACCACGAGAAGCAGGGGGCGGAGGTCATCGCCGGCGTCGACATGAGCTGCCTGATGCACATGGACGGCCTGATCCGCCGCGCCGGGAAGCCCATCCGCGTCCGGCACGTGGCCGAGCTGCTGGCGGGGGAGGGCTGACCATGGGCCACGCCGAGTCGGCCGCGCTCTTCGTCCGCGACGACGAACGGACCCACTGGCACGACCAGGCCCTCTGGTTCGTGCGCCAGAAGCGGGACGCGGGCGCCCGCTCGGTGCCCGACTGGGAGGCGCTGCGCGAGCGGGCCGAGGCCATCAAGGCCCACACCCAGTCGCGGATGGCCGAGTACCTGGAGGAGTTCGAGCGCAACGCCACGCGCCTGGGCGCGACGGTGCACTGGGCCCGGGACGGGGAGGAGCACAACCGCATCGTCCACGGGCTGCTCCAGGCCCGCGGGGCCAAGCTGCTGGTGAAGTCCAAGTCGATGCTCACCGAGGAGTGCCACCTGAACCCGTACCTCGAGGCGCGGGGCATCGAGGTGGTGGACACCGACCTGGGCGAGCGCATCGTGCAGCTGAACCACCAGCCGCCCTCCCACATCGTCATGCCCGCCATCCACATGAAGCGGGAGGAGATCGGCGTCCTCTTCCACGACACCATCGGCACCCAGGCCGGGCTCACCGACCCCAAGGCCCTCACCGAGGCGGCCCGGCAGCACCTGCGCCAGAAGTTCCTCGGCGCCACCGCCGGCATGACCGGCGTGAACTTCGCCATCGCCGAGACCGGCGGCATCGTGGTGGTGACCAACGAGGGCAACGCCGACATGGGCACCTCGCTGCCGCCCATCCACATCGCCTCGATGGGGATCGAGAAGGTCATCCCCCGCGCCGAGGACCTGGGCGTCTTCCTGCGGCTCCTGGCCCGGAGCGCCACCGGCCAGCCGGTGAGCTCCTACACCAGCCACTTCCACGGGCCGCGCCGGGGGAGCGAGCTGCACGTCGTGGTGGTGGACAACGGCCGCAGCGCGCTCCTGCGCGAGGCCGGCTTCCGGCGGGCGCTGGCCTGCATCCGCTGCGGCGCCTGCCTGAACACCTGCCCGGTCTACCGGCGCAGCGGCGGCTACAGCTACACCTGGCTCATCCCCGGCCCCATCGGCTCGACCCTGGCCCCTGGGCGCGACCCCGCCGCCCACGCCAGCCTGCCCTTCGCCTCGTCGCTGTGCGGCTCCTGCACCGACGTCTGCCCGGTGCGCATCGACCTCCACCACCAGCTGCTGGCCTGGCGCCGGGAGATCGTGGCCCGGGGGCTGCTGCCGGCGGGCAAGCGCTGGGGGATGCGGCTGGCCTCCTGGCTGCTCCGCTTCACCTGGCTCTACGCCCTGGCCGGGAGGGCGGCCCGCTTCTTCCTGCGGGTGCTGCCGCCGGCCTGGACGCGCGGCCTGTCCGGCGCCTGGGGGCGGCAGCGCGAGCTGCCGGTCGCGCCCCCCGAGAGCTTCCGCGAGCTGTACCGGAGGACCCGTGGCCAGCCGTGACGACATCCTCGGCGCCGTGCGCCGCGCCCAGCCGCCGGCGGCCGCCCACCCCGGCGTGGCCGGCCTGGGCACCCGCTTCCCCGATCTCGCCGCCAAGTTCGCCGAGATGGTGGCGGTGGTGGGCGGCACCTGCCTGCGGGTGCCGGACCTCGCCGCCGCCGACCGGGCGCTGCGCGAGCTGCCGGTCCACCGCGAGGCGAAGCGCATCGCCTCCTTGGTCCCCGGGGTGGGGGGCGCCACCTTCGACCCGGCGGCGGTGGGCGACCCGCACGAGCTGGCGGGGATGGACCTGTGCGTCCTCGCCGCGGAGCTGGGCGTGGCCGAGAACGGCGCGGTCTGGCTGGACGTGCGCAAGCTGCCGCACCAGGCCCTTTTCGTGATTCCCGAGCACGTGGCGGTGGTGGTGCAGGCCTCCACCCTGGTCCACGACATGCATCAGGCGTACGCGGCCATCTCCCATGGCCCTGGTTTCGCCCTGTTCCTCTCGGGGCCCTCGAAGACGGCCGACATCGAGCAGGCCCTGGTCATCGGGGCGCACGGGGCCCGGAGCTGCACCGTCCTGCTCGTCGGGGCGTAGAATGGGGCCATGAAGCGCTCCAAGGGCCGGTCGAAGAGGGCGGGAGCGAAGCGGGCGGGGACGCGCCCGGCCGAACGCAAGCCGGCGAGGCGCCGTGCGCCGGCGGGCAAGGCGCGGCGGCCCGTGGCGCCGCGCGCCACGGCCCGGAAGGCCGCGCCGCGGAGGCCGGCGCCCCGGAAGGCCGCGGCCGGGCCGCTGGTCCAGCAGGCCGAGGGCGAGCGGCA